>NZ_JBXVPZ010000215.1:0-16276 GCF_057961495.1 Streptomyces sp. P5F9
GGGTGGGGACCGGGTCCGGAGGGGCGATCTTCGAGAGCAATGACTTGATGCCGTCGATGAGTTCCTCGTCCTCGTGGAGGACGTACGAGAGGTACGGGTCCGATGCCTGGTCGGCGATCGTGTAGACCGCGCACCAGGTCGCGAGGGTCGGGACCGTCATCTGGGCCATCAGGGCCAGGGTCTGGTCGCGGTCCAGGGTGCCCGCGAGGAGGTCTGAGGCCTCGACCAGGAAGCTGAGGGAGCCGCGGCGGAGGCGTTCCAGTTCGCCCAGGCGGGCCGATTCGACCGCCAACGCGATGCGGTCGGCGGCGAATTGGAGGCGTAGCGCTTCTTCGTTCGAGTACTTGTTGGGGCCTTCGGCGGCCACTCCGAGGGAGCCGGTGAGGCGGCCCTCCACCTTCAGGGGGACGGTGACGACCGAGCGCATTCCGGTGCCGCTGAGGAGCGGTACGGCGCCCGGGACGGCCTGGAGGTCCTCGTGGACGGCCGGCATGCGGGCGGAGCCGTAGCGGCCGGGGCCCGCCTCGACGGGCACGCGCGCGAAGCGCTGGCGGGCGGAGGGCAGGCCGGTGGAGGCGCGGACCTCCAACTCCGTCTCGTCGTCGGTCGCGAGGAGCAGGAAGGCGGAGTCGCCGTCGAGCATGTCGCGGGCGCGTTCGACCGTGCGCTGGAGGAGGCCGTCGAGGTCGTCCGGCGCGGGGGAGCCGATGAACACCTCGAAGGGGTCGGTGTTCTGGCCGTCCGGGGTGGACGCCGCGTCGGGGGCAGGTCCGCGCAACGGGGTCTGCAGAACCGCGCGTTCGTGGTCCCTCACCAGGAGGCACACGGTTGACGGCTCGCCGTCCGTGTCGCGGACGCGGAGGTGGGAGGCGTAGACCGGGGTCACCCGACCGTTGGCGCCGCGGATGCCGTAGGTGCCCTCCCAGCGGGAGAGGCGGAGGGCCTCGGCGATGCCGGTGCTGGTCCCCGGGGTGTGCGGCCAGGCGGCGAGGTCGGTGAGGGGCTTGCCGGTGACCTGCTCGGCGGCGTAGCCGAAGAGTTCCTCGGCGTCCTCGTTCCAGGACGCGATGGAGCCCGTGCGGTCGATCTGGACGACCGCGACGCGGACCCTGCCGTCGGCGAGCGGGAGCAGGGCGGCCGGCAGGGACGGGCCGGCCGCGCGGGTGCCCACCGGGCGTGCGGGGAGGTCGAGTTGGAACCAGACCAGCTTCTTCGTGGGCGTGTAGTCGACGCCCCAGCGGCTGGCCAGGGCCGCGCACAGCTGGAGGCCGCGGCCGCCCTCGCGGTCGGGGCTGCTCATGGTGATCGCGGCCCCCTGGAGGGGGATCTCGCGCTCCGGGTAGTGGTCGGCGACCTCGATTCTCACGCCGTCGTCACTCCGTAGGCACAGAACATCCGCGGCCGTGCCCGCGTGGACCACGGCGTTGGTCACCAGCTCGCTGGTGAGAACTACGGCGTCGTCGATGATGTCGGCGAAGCCCCAGCCCTGCAGGGTGTCGCGGACGAAGGACCGCGCGGTGGCGACCGATCGTCCGACGGGCTCGAAGCTGGCGGCCGCGCGCGCGGTGATCACAGAACTCCTCGGCCTGTTGTCGGCGGGCAGGTCACCATGGCCGATCGGCGCCTGCCGGGGCACCGGCTGGCTTCCGGTCGGCGGGGGATCCTGGGGCGTTCCCCCAGGATGCAGTCCGGTGGTCATGGTGCGGTGCCCCTCCGATGCCTGCCCGCTCGTGCTCGTGCCACCGCCCAGGCCGGACGGAACCGGCGCGGCTGGACAGCCGCATGCAAGGTTACTTACCTTCACCGTCCATGCGGATGCCGGTCCGCAGTGTTTCCGTCCTCAGGGTGTGCGGACCGTGTGCGAAGCTGCCGAACTGTTATGGCCTGGTTCAGGCAGGGTGAAACACTGGGCAGGATTCTGGTGAAGGTCCGGGCAGGCCGGGTGTCTTCTGTAGATGGAGACACCACACCTTGTTGAAGCCAGGTAAACCGGGCAGAGATACGCGGCGGAACCTGATACGCCGAGCAGTTGCACACCGGCACAGCGGTAACGGTCGACCCCTGCGGGAGGGACACAGTGGAGTCTGGCGCAGCGACGCGGGGCACTAAGACGCGCGCGAAAGGCGGACAGTCCCTGAAGAACCAGCGCAAACCACGCAATGGGACCACGGAGGTGGACGCGGCCTCCTTGGACCGGCTGCTGACGGCTCTGGTCTCCATGCGGGACGGGAACTTCCGCAAGCGGCTTACGGTGTCCGGCGACGGCGTGATGTCGGAGATCGCCGCCGTGTTCAACGAGGTGGCCGACCGCAACCTGCACCTCACGGGCGAGCTGTCCCGGGTGCGGCGCATGGTGGGCCGTGAGGGAAAGCTCACGGAGCGGCTGGAGACGGGCGCCTGCGAGGGTTCCTGGGCCTCGGCCATCGATGCGTCCAACGCGCTCGTGGACGACCTCGTACGGCCCGTCTCCGAGGTCGGACGGGTGCTGTCCGCGGTGGCGGAGGGTGATCTGTCGCCGCGCATGGAGCTGCGGACGCAGGCGCCGGACGGGACCGGGCATCCGCTGCGCGGGGAGTTCCTGAAGGTCGGGCGGACCGTCAACAACCTGGTCGACCAGCTGTCGACGTTCACCGACGAGGTCACGCGCGTGGCCAGCGAGGTGGGCACCGAGGGCAAGCTGGGCGGGCAGGCACGCGTGCGTGGCATGTCCGGCTCGTGGAAGGACCTCACGGAGTCCGTCAACACGATGGCGTACCGGCTGACGGCCCAGGTGCGGGACATCGCGCTGGTGACCACGGCGGTCGCCAAGGGTGACCTGTCGCGGAAGGTCACGGTCCATGTCGCCGGCGAGATGCTGGAGCTCAAGAACACCGTCAACACGATGGTGGACCAGCTGTCGTCGTTCTCCTCCGAGGTGACGCGAGTCGCCCGTGAGGTGGGCACCGAGGGCGAGCTGGGCGGCCAGGCGCAGGTGCCGGGTGTGGCCGGGGTGTGGAAGGACCTCACCGACTCGGTGAACATCATGGCCGGCAACCTGACGGCGCAGGTGCGCGGTATCGCCCAGGTGACGACGGCTGTGGCCAACGGTGACCTGTCGCAGAAGGTGACCGTGTCGGCGCGGGGCGAGGTCGCCCAGCTCGCCGAGACGATCAACCAGATGACCGAGACGCTGCGTACGTTCGCGGACGAGGTCACGCGCGTGGCCAACGAGGTCGGCGCCGAGGGGCAGCTCGGCGGGCAGGCGAACGTGCCGGGTGCGGCGGGAACGTGGAAGGACCTCACCGATTCGGTGAACACGGTCTTCCGGAACCTGACGATCCAGGTGCGGGACATCGCCGCCGTGACGACCGCCGTGGCGAGCGGTGATCTGTCCCAGAAGGTCACCGTGAACGTGGCCGGCGAGATGCTGGAACTGAAGAACACCGTCAACGGGATGGTCGACCAGCTGTCCTCGTTCGGTGCCGAGGTCACGCGCGTGGCGCGCGAGATCGGTGTCGAGGGTGAACTGGGCGGCCAGGCGCAGGTGCCGGGCGCGGCCGGGACGTGGAAGGACCTGACGGACTCCGTCAACACGGCGTTCCGCAACCTCACCGGACAGGTGAGGAACATCGCGCAGGTGACTACGGCCGTGGCCAACGGCGACCTGTCGCAGAAGGTCACCGTCGACGTGTCCGGCGAGATGCTTCAGTTGAAGAACACCGTCAACACGATGGTGGACCAGCTGTCGTCGTTCGCCGACCAGGTGACCCGGATGGCCCGTGACGTGGGCACCGAGGGCCGGCTCGGCGGCCAGGCGCGCGTGGACGGCGTCTCGGGCACCTGGAAGGAACTCACCGACTCCGTCAACTCGATGGCCGGGAACCTGACCTCCCAGGTGCGCAACATCGCCCAAGTGACCACGGCGGTGGCCCAGGGCGACCTGTCCCAGAAGATCGACGTGGACGCGCGCGGCGAGATCCTGGAGCTGAAGAACACCATCAACACGATGGTTGACCAGCTCTCCGCCTTCGCCGACCAGGTGACCCGGGTCGCCCGCGAGGTGGGCACGGAGGGCCGCCTGGGCGGGCAGGCGCAGGTGCCCGGCGTCGCCGGTGTGTGGCGCGACCTGACCGACTCGGTGAACGGCATGGCAGGCAACCTCACCGCGCAGGTCCGCAACATCGCGCAGGTCGCGACCGCGGTGGCCCGGGGTGACCTGTCCCAGAAGATCACCGTGGACGCGCGCGGCGAGATCCTGGAGCTGAAGAACACCCTGAACACGATGGTCGACCAGCTGTCCTCGTTCGCCGAGGAGGTCACGCGCGTGGCCCGCGAGGTGGGCACCGAGGGGCAGTTGGGCGGACAGGCCGAGGTGCAGGGTGTCTCCGGCACTTGGAAGGACCTCACGCAGTCGGTGAACTTCATGGCGAACAACCTGACCATCCAGGTGCGCCAGATCGCCGAGGTCACGACCGCCGTCGCCAAGGGCGACCTCTCCAAGAAGATCACCGTCGACGCCAAGGGCGAGATCCTCGAACTCGTCACGACGGTCAACACGATGGTCGACCAGCTGTCGTCGTTCGCCGAACAGGTGACCCGGGTGGCCCGCGAGGTGGGCACCGAGGGCATCCTGGGCGGCCAGGCGCACGTGCCCGGCATCACGGGCATCTGGAAGGACCTCAGCGGCAACGTCAACCTGATGGCCAACAACCTGACCATGCAGGTGCGGAACATCTCCCAGGTCGCGGCGGCCGTCGCCAACGGCGACCTGACGCGCACGGTGACGATCGAGGCGCGCGGCGAGGTCGCGCAGCTCGCCGACACCTTCAACACCATGGTGAAGACGCTGAGTTCGTTCGCCGACCAGGTCACCAAGGTGGCCCGCGAGGTGGGCACGGACGGCATCCTCGGCGGTCAGGCGCGCGTGCCCGGTGTGGCCGGCACGTGGAAGGACCTCACCGAGTCCGTGAACGGGATGGCGTCCAACCTGACCGGTCAGGTGCGCAACATCGCGATGGTCACCACGGCCATCGCCAAGGGCGACCTGACCAAGAAGATCGACATCGACGCCCGCGGCGAGATCCTCGAACTGAAGACGACGATCAACACGATGGTCGATCAGCTGTCGTCGTTCGCCGAGGAGGTCACCCGCGTCGCCCGCGAGGTGGGCACGGAGGGCCAGTTGGGCGGTCAGGCACGCGTGCGTGACGTCGACGGCACCTGGCGCGACCTCACCGAGTCGGTGAACGAGATGGCCGGGAACCTGACCCGGCAGGTGCGTGCCATCGCGCGCGTGGCGACCGCGGTGACCCGCGGCGACCTGAACCTGAAGATCGACGTCGACGCGGCCGGCGAGATCCAGGAACTGCAGGACTACATCAACAAGATGATCGCCAACCTGCGCGACACCACGATCGCCAACAAGGAGCAGGACTGGCTCAAGGGCAACCTCGCCCGCATCTCCGCACTGATGCAGGGCCGCCGCGACCTGGACGACGTCGCCTCGCTGATCATGAGCGAGCTGACGCCGGTGGTCTCCGCACAGCACGGCGCGTTCTTCCTCGCGCTGCCCCTGGCGGACGCCGAGGGCGAGGAGGCGTACGAACTGCGCATGCTCGGGTCGTACGGCTACTCCATGGGGTCCATGCCGACCTCGTTCAGGCCCGGTGAGGCGCTGATCGGGACAGCCGCCCAGGAGCGGCGCACGATCCTCGTGGAGAACGCGCCCAGCGGCTATCTGAAGATCTCCTCGGGGCTCGGGGAGGCGCCGCCCGCGCAGGTGATCGTCCTTCCGGTGCTGTTCGAGGGGAAGGTGCTCGGCATCATCGAGCTGGCTTCGTTCACGCCCTTCACGCAGATCCAGAAGGACTTCCTGAACCAGATCGCCGAGATGATCGCGACCAGCGTCAACACCATCTCCGTCAACACCAAGACGGAGCTGCTGCTGAAGCAGTCCCAGGAGCTGACCGAGCAACTCCAGGAGCGGTCGGCCGAGTTGGAGAACCGGCAGAAGGCCCTCCAGTCGTCCAACGCCGAACTGGAGGAGAAGGCCGAGCTGTTGGCCCAGCAGAACCGCGACATCGAGGTCAAGAACACCGAGATCGAAGAGGCCCGGCAGGTCCTGGAGGAACGCGCCGAGCAACTCGCCGTATCCATGCGCTACAAGAGCGAGTTCCTCGCCAACATGTCGCACGAGCTGCGCACACCGCTCAACTCGCTGCTGATCCTGGCCAAGCTGCTCGCCGACAACGCGGAGGGCAACCTCTCCCCGAAGCAAGTCGAGTTCGCCGAGACGATCCACGGCGCGGGGTCCGACCTGCTCCAGCTGATCAACGACATCCTGGACCTGTCGAAGGTCGAGGCGGGCAAGATGGACGTCTCCCCGACACGCATCGCGCTCGTCCAACTCGTCGACTACGTAGAGGCCACTTTCCGCCCGCTGACCGCGGAGAAGGGCCTCGACCTGTCCGTTCGGGTGTCGCCGGAACTGCCCGCCACCTTGCACACCGACGAGCAGCGCCTCCTCCAGGTGCTGCGCAACCTGCTGTCCAACGCGGTGAAGTTCACCGACTCCGGAGCGGTCGAGCTGGTCATCCGGCCGGCCGGCGCGGATGTGCCGGTGGCGATCCGGGAGCAGCTCCTGGAGGCCGGATCCCTGCGGGACGCGGACGCCGGCCTGATCGCCTTCTCGGTGACCGACACTGGGATCGGGATCGCCGGGAGCAAGATGCGGGTCATCTTCGAGGCGTTCAAGCAGGCCGACGGTACGACCAGTCGCAAGTACGGGGGCACGGGACTCGGGTTGTCGATCTCCCGGGAGATCGCGCAGCTGCTCGGCGGTGAGATCCACGCGCAGAGCGAACCGGGACGCGGCTCGACGTTCACGCTGTATTTGCCGCTGCACCCGAGCGAACTGCCCCCGCAGGGCTACCAGCAGCTGCCCGCGCTGGAGGCGGGCGACCTGGTGGCGTCGGCGGCGGAACTCGCCGAACTCTCGGAGCGGAGCGAGGCGGACTTCGAGACGCCCGCCGAGGTGAAGTCGTACCACGAGACGCAGAACGGTGCCGCCGCGCTCTTCAGGCGCCGTCGCAGGGCCGTCGAGCAGTCCACCCAGCCGGGGCAGACCGTACGTGACCAGTGGGCGGCTCCGGAGTCGCCGCCGCCGTCGCGCCGGGGCATCCGGTTCGGCGGGGAGAAGGTGCTGATCGTCGACGACGACATCCGCAACGTCTTCGCGCTGACCAGTGTCCTGGAGCAGCACGGCCTGTCCGTGCTGTACGCGGAGAACGGCCGTGAGGGCATCGAAGTCCTGGAGCAGCACGACGATGTGACGGTCGTTCTGATGGACATCATGATGCCCGAGATGGACGGATACGCGACGACGACGGCGATCCGCAGGATGCCCCAGTTCGCCGGGCTGCCGATCATCGCGCTGACCGCGAAGGCGATGAAGGGCGACCGGGAGAAGGCGATCGAGTCCGGCGCCTCGGACTACGTCACCAAGCCGGTCGATCCCGATCACCTGCTGGCGGTGATGGAGCAGTGGATGCGTACGGAGTGAGGGAAACGACCGGACTTGACGGGAAAGCAGCGGGAACGGTGCGGGGAACGTCCGGTGGCCACGCGGAGTTGCTGACTCAGTGTGCCCGGAGCCGTGTAGGAGCACGGGATTCGGGGAACCTTCTGGTCTCCCGCCGCGTTTCTGCTACGTGCACAGTGACATCACGGTGACAGGGTGTGGCGACAGGCGGGGTGCGGCTACCATGACCGGCACAAGGACGGACGGCGCAAGAGAGTCGTCCCCTGGGGCGGCGCCCGGTGCACATCCGGGGCGAGGAGGGCGGGCCATGGTGCAGAAGGCCAAGATCCTCCTGGTCGATGACCGGCCGGAGAATCTGCTGGCGCTGGAGGCCATCCTCTCTGCGCTCGATCAGACACTGGTTCGGGCATCGTCCGGGGAGGAAGCGCTCAAGGCACTGCTGACGGACGACTTCGCGGTCATTCTGCTGGACGTCCAGATGCCGGGCATGGACGGTTTCGAGACCGCCGCGCACATCAAGCGACGGGAGCGGACCCGGGACATCCCGATCATCTTCCTCACCGCGATCAACCACGGCCCGCACCACACCTTCCGGGGTTACGCGGCGGGCGCGGTCGACTACATCTCCAAGCCGTTCGACCCGTGGGTGCTGCGCGCGAAGGTCTCGGTCTTCGTCGAGCTCTACATGAAGAACTGCCAGTTGCGGGAGCAGGCGGCGCTGCTGCGGCTCCAGTTGGAGGGCGGCGGCAGGCCCGCGGCCGGTGCGGCCAAGGAACCGGCCGGACTGCTCGCCGAGCTGTCGGCGCGGCTCGCGGCCGTGGAGGAACAGGCCGAGGCGCTGTCCAAGCAGCTCGACGACGAGTCGGCGGACGCGGCGGCCGTAGCGACCGCGGCTCATCTCGAACGCAAACTCACCGGGCTGCGCAGGGCACTCGACGCCCTGGAGCCGGGTACGGGCAGCGGAGCGCCTTCGGTCCCGTCGCAGAACTGACGTCCGCCGCAGGCGCAGTTGTGCGTGAGCGGCCGTCAGTTCCGGGTCTCGTACGGGCGACACGAACGGGTGAAGCAGTGGGCACACGTGTCCGCTGCCGTCTCCACAGGTAACCTCACACCTATGGCCTCACGTCCCTCCGCAGCCAAGAAGCAGCCCGCCAAGAGGGCTGCTCCGGCGAAGGCTCCGGCGAAGAAGGCCGCTGCGAAAAGGGCCCCCGCGAAGAAGGCGGCCGTCAAGAAGACCGCCCGCCCGGCGCCCAAGCCGGCGCCCAGCCCCACCGGGGGCATCGTCAAGCTCGTGCGCGCCGTCTGGCTCGGCACCGCGCACGCCGTCGGCGCGGTGTTCCGCGGGATAGGGCAGGGCGCGAAGAACTTGGACCCGGCCCACCGCAAGGACGGCGTCGCGCTGCTGCTGTTCGGCCTCGCGCTGATCGTCGCCGCCGGCACCTGGGCCGATCTGCGCGGCCCGGTCGGCGACCTCGTCGAGATCCTGGTGACCGGCGCCTTCGGCCGGCTCGACCTGCTCGTGCCGATACTGCTCGCGGTGATCGCCGTGCGCTTCATCCGGCACCCCGAGAAGCCCGAGGCCAACGGCCGCATCGTGATCGGCCTGTCCGCACTCGTCATCGGCGTGCTCGGCCAGGTCCACATCGCCTGCGGCGCGCCCGCCCGCAGCGACGGCATGCAGGCCATAAGGGACGCCGGCGGCCTCATCGGCTGGGCCGTGGCCACCCCGCTGACGTACACGATGGGCGAGGTCCTCGCCGTACCCCTGCTCGTGCTGCTCACGGTCTTCGGGCTGCTGGTCGTCACGGCCACGCCCGTCAACGCGATCCCGCAGCGCCTGCGGCTGCTCGGGGTGAAGCTGGGCATCGTCCACGACTACGACGACGAAGAAGAGTTCGGCGAGGACGACGAGCGCTACGACGAGCAGTGGCGCGAGGCACTGCCCGCGCGCCCCCGCAAGCGCGGAAGCGCCCCCGAGGCCTACGACCCCGACAGCGCCGAGCAGGACGCCCTCTCCAAGCGCCGGAGCCGCCCCAGGCGCTCCGCCGTGCCCCAGCCCGACATGAACCGCCCCATGGACGCCGTGGACGTCGCAGCGGCCGCCGCAGCCGCGCTCGACGGGGCCGTCCTGCACGGCATGCCGCCCTCGCCGATCGTCGCCGACCTCACCCAGGGCGTACGGGTCGCGGGAGACCGCGAGGACACCACCCCGACGCCCGTCCCGGCCCCCGCCGCGCGCCCCAAGCAGGAGAAGCTCAAGGCCGATCCGGTCGAGCGCGTCGTGGCGGACCTGACCAAGGCGCCCCCGGAGGAGATGCGCGACCTGCCGCCGCGGGCCGAGCAGCTCCAGCTGTCCGGCGACATCACGTACGCGCTGCCCTCGCTCGACCTCCTCACGCGCGGAGGCCCCGGCAAGGCGCGCAGCGCCGCGAACGACGCTGTGGTGGCCTCGCTGACGAACGTCTTCTCCGAGTTCAAGGTCGACGCCGCCGTCACCGGCTTCACGCGCGGGCCCACGGTCACGCGCTACGAGGTGGAGCTCGGCCCCGCCGTCAAGGTAGAGCGGATCACCGCCCTCACCAAGAACATCGCCTACGCCGTCGCCAGCCCCGACGTGCGGATCATCAGCCCGATCCCCGGCAAGTCGGCGGTCGGCATCGAGATCCCGAACACGGACCGCGAGATGGTCAACGTCGGCGACGTCCTGCGCCTCGCGGACGCGGCCGAGGACGATCACCCGATGCTCGTGGCGCTCGGCAAGGACGTCGAGGGCGGTTACGTCATGGCCAACATGGCGAAGATGCCGCACATCCTGGTGGCCGGTGCCACCGGCTCGGGCAAGTCGTCCTGCATCAACTGCCTGATCACGTCGATCATGTGCCGCGCGACGCCCGAGGACGTCCGCATGGTCCTCGTCGACCCCAAGCGCGTCGAACTGACCGCCTACGAAGGCATCCCGCACCTGATCACGCCCATCATCACCAACCCGAAGCGGGCCGCCGAGGCGCTCCAGTGGGTCGTACGCGAGATGGACCTCAGGTATGACGACCTCGCGGCCTTCGGGTACCGGCACATCGACGACTTCAACCAGGCCATCCGCGACGGCAAACTGAAGACTCCGGAGGGCAGCGAGCGGGAGCTCAAGACCTATCCGTACCTCCTGGTGATCGTCGACGAACTCGCCGACCTGATGATGGTCGCGCCGCGGGACGTCGAGGACTCGATCGTGCGCATCACGCAGCTCGCGCGTGCGGCCGGCATCCACCTGGTGCTCGCGACGCAGCGGCCGTCCGTCGATGTCGTCACCGGTCTGATCAAGGCGAACGTGCCCTCCAGGCTCGCGTTCGCCACCTCGTCCCTGGCCGACTCGCGGGTCATCCTCGACCAGCCCGGCGCCGAGAAGCTCATCGGCAAGGGTGACGGCCTGTATCTGCCGATGGGTCAGAACAAGCCCACCCGTATGCAGGGCGCGTTCGTCACCGAGGACGAGATCCACGCTGTCGTGCAGCACTGCAAGGACCAGATGACCCCGGTCTTCCGGGAGGACGTCACCGTGGGCACCAAGCAGAAGAAGGAGGTCGACGAGGAGATCGGCGACGACCTCGACCTGCTGTGCCAGGCGGCCGAGCTGGTCGTGTCCACGCAGTTCGGGTCCACCTCGATGCTCCAGCGCAAACTGCGCGTCGGCTTCGCCAAGGCCGGGCGGCTCATGGACCTCATGGAGTCCCGGGGCATCGTCGGACCCAGCGAGGGATCCAAGGCGCGTGACGTTCTTGTGAAGGCTGACGAGCTGGACGGAGTGCTCGCGGTGATCCGCGGGGAGTCTGAAGGGTAGGCGTTCACCGAAAGGTCCGCCGAAAGGATGCGACCGTGACTCACCCGTTAGAGATCGTCGGGCAACCGTTTCCCTTTGCCGTACGTCAAGTTGAGCGAGAAGACAGATCGGGCTCCCACCATGGGGTCCGTGTCTGGCTCGCCATCGGGCTGTCCGGCCATACCGATGGCGTACAAAGTCCTACCGCCCGGTTGCCCCACCCTTCAGTACCCCCCCTAGACTGAATTTCCAGCACAGGCGGCTACACGCTCGAAAGGCGCCCCCGTGTCCATCGGCAACTCCCCTGAAGACGAGCGTCCGTTCGAAGACGGTCGTTCCTCAGACGGTCATGAGGAAGAAGCCCGCCCTTCCGTCGGCCGAGCCCTGCAGCAGGCGCGCATCGCCGCCGGGCTGACCGTCGACGACGTCAGCAGTGCCACCCGGGTCCGCATCGCCATCGTGCACGCCATCGAGGCCGACGACTTCACGCCCTGCGGCGGTGACGTCTACGCCCGCGGGCACATCAGGACCCTCGCCAAGGCCGTCCACATCGATCCCGCCCCCCTCCTCGCGCGCTACGACGACGACCACGGCGGACGTCCGGCCCCGACGCCGGCGGCGCCCCTCTTCGAGGCGGAACGCATCCGTCCCGAGCGGCGGGGCCCCAACTGGACCGCGGCCATGGTCGCCGCGATCGTCGCCGTGGTCGGCTTCGTCGGGTTCACGGCGTTCAAGGGCGGCGACAGCGACACTGACGCCACGTCACAGGTCACCCAGGGGGCCACGCCCAGCGCCGGCAAGCCCGCCGCGCCCAAGCCCTCGAACACCACCGCCACGCCCAAGTCCGACCCCTCCGACAGTGCGATCGCCGCCGCGCCGCAGGACAAGGTGACGGTTCAGGTGAGCGCGGTCGACGGCCGCAGCTGGATCTCCGCCAAGGACCACAACGGCCGGATGCTCTTCGACGGACTCCTCAAGAAGGGCGAGTCCAAGACCTTCCAGGACAGCTCGAAGGTCAACCTGATCCTCGGCGACGCCGGTGCGATCCAGCTCTACGTCAACGGCAAGAAGATCGAGGACGACTTCCAGCCCGGAGCGGTGGAGCGCCTCACGTACACGAAGGGCGACCCCGAGGTCGGCTGAGGCCCCGAGGCCGGCTGATCGGTCCCGCGGGGTGGTTGTTTCAAGGGGTTGGCCAAGATCGGCCAACCCCTTCGACGTGGGGTGTCAGTGGGACGAAGTAGTCTTGAGCCCATGCCTGAACGCCGTACCGTCGCACTCGTCACTCTTGGCTGCGCCCGTAACGAGGTGGACTCGGAGGAGCTCGCAGGCCGCTTGGAGGCGGACGGCTGGCAACTCGTGGAGGACGCCGAGGACGCGGACGTCGCTGTCGTCAACACCTGTGGCTTCGTCGAGGCCGCCAAGAAGGACTCCGTCGACGCCCTCCTCGAAGCCAATGACCTGAAGGGTCACGGCAGAACGCAGGCCGTCGTCGCGGTGGGCTGCATGGCCGAGCGGTACGGCAAGGAGCTCGCCGAGGCGCTGCCCGAGGCCGACGGGGTGCTCGGCTTCGACGACTACTCCGACATCTCCGACCGCCTCCAGACCATCCTGAACGGCGGCATCCACGCCTCGCACACCCCGCGCGACCGCCGCAAGCTGCTGCCGATCAGCCCCGCCGAGCGGCAGGAGTCCGCCGCTGACGTCGCGCTGCCCGGCCACGGCCCGGTCGACCTCCCGGACGGCCTCGCGCCCGCCTCGGGCCCCCGCGCGCCCCTGCGCCGCCGCCTGGACGGCTCCCCGGTCGCCTCGGTGAAGCTCGCCTCCGGCTGCGACCGCCGCTGCTCCTTCTGCGCCATCCCCTCCTTCCGCGGCTCCTTCATCTCCCGCCGCCCGAGCGACGTACTGAACGAGACCCGCTGGCTGGCCGAGCAGGGCGTCAAGGAGATCATGCTGGTCTCCGAGAACAACACGTCCTACGGCAAGGACCTGGGCGACATCCGCCTCCTGGAGACGCTGCTGCCCGAGCTGGCGGACATCGACGGCCTGGAGCGCGTGCGGGTCAGCTACCTCCAGCCCGCCGAGATGCGCCCCGGGCTCATCGACGTGCTCACCTCGACCCCGAAGATCGCGCCCTACTTCGACCTGTCCTTCCAGCACTCCGCGCCCGACGTGCTGCGCTCCATGCGCCGCTTCGGCGACACGGACCGCTTCCTCGAACTGCTCGACACCATCCGCTCCAAGGCCCCGCAGGCCGGGGTCCGCTCGAACTTCATCGTCGGCTTCCCCGGCGAGACCGAGGCCGACCTGGCCGAGCTGGAGCGCTTCCTGAACGGCGCGCGCCTGGACGCCATCGGTGTCTTCGGCTACTCCGACGAGGAGGGCACGGAGGCGGCGACGTACGACAAGAAGCTCGACCAGGACGTCGTGGACGCGCGGCTCGCGCACATCTCCCGGCTCGCCGAGGAACTCGTCTCGCAGCGTGCCGAGGAGCGCGTCGGCGAGACCGTGCACGTGCTGGTGGAGTCGGTGGACTCGGAGGACGGCGCCTACGGCCGCGGCGAGCACCAGGCGCCGGAGACGGACGGCCATGTGCTCCTCACGAGCGGCGAAGGCCTGAGCGTCGGCCGTATGGTCGAGGCGAAGGTGGTCGGTACGGAAGGTGTCGACCTGGTGGCCGAGCCGCTCCTGGGCTCGCTCGCGTGTAGTGAGGAGGCGGGCAGATGACCGGAGTCCCGGCATCGGCGGCGGGCGACACCTCCAGCGCGAACGGCGCGCCCGCGAGCGCGGGTTCCGGTGCGGCCTCCGGTGGCGCCCCTTCCGCCGCGATGTCGGGCAACGTCTCGGGCGGTGTCTCTTCCGGTGGAGCCTCGGCCGGCGAGGCCTCGTCCGGTTTGCCCGGTGGTCCGAGGCCGGCGCGCGGTGCGAAGGTCGTCGCCGCGGCCGTCAACCAGGCGAGCGTCTGGAACATCGCCAACTTCCTGACCATGCTCCGGCTGCTGCTCGTCCCCGGCTTCGTCGCCCTGATGCTGGCCGACGGCGGGTACGACCCGGCGATGCGCTCGTTCGCCTGGGCGGCGTTCGCCATCGCCATGATCACCGACCTGTTCGACGGTCATCTGGCGCGGACGTACGACCTCGTCACCGACTTCGGGAAGATCGCCGACCCCATCGCCGACAAGGCGATCATGGGCGCGGCGCTGATCTGTCTGTCCTCGCTCGGCGATCTGCCGTGGTGGGTGACCGCCGTCATCCTCGGCCGGGAACTCGGGATCACGCTGCTGCGTTTTCTTGTCATCCGGTACGGCGTCATTCCCGCGTCGCGCGGCGGCAAGCTGAAGACGCTCACGCAGGGCGTGGCCGTAGGAATGTATGTGCTGGCGCTGACGGGCTGGCTGGCCACTCTGCGGTTCTGGGTGATGGCGGCGGCGGTCGTTCTGACCGTGCTGACCGGGCTGGACTATGTGAGACAGGCCATTGTGCTGCGCAGGCAGGGAATCGCCGAGCGCATGGCCGCGTCGGAGGAGACGGAAGCGTGAGTTCCACGGCCACTGAAGTGGTGCGACTACTGACGGTGAGCGGTGCGACGCTCGCTGTCGCCGAGTCGCTCACCGGTGGCCTGGTTGCGGCCGAGATCACATCGGTGCCCGGAGCCTCCAGGGCCTTCCGAGGATCGGTCACCGCCTACGCCACCGAGCTGAAGCACCAGCTGCTCGGTGTCGACGCCGCACTGCTGGCCGAGCGGGGAGCCGTAGACGCGCAGGTCGCGGCCCAGATGGCGGCCGGCGTACGGAAGGCCCTGGGCGCCGACTGGGGCGTCGCGACCACCGGCGTGGCGGGCCCGGAGCCGCAGGACGGACAGCCCGTGGGCACCGTCTTCGTGGCCGTGGACGGGCCCTTCGGACCGGATCCGGATGCCGCCGGTGGCGGGAAAGTGGCCGCGCTGCGGTTGAACGGCGGCCGGGCGGAAATTCGTAGAGAGAGTGTACGGAGCGTACTCGCGCTGCTTCTGGAGCGGCTCGTGAGCGAACAGACCGGGAATGAGCGGACACAGGATACGGAACAGAACGGGGGGTTTTGATGTTTGCAGCCCTGAGTGAACACGACATCGCTCCCCGCACGGCCGCGGCGCAAGGCGGTACGGTGGGGCGAGAAGGATGCGGCTACGCAGTCCGAGGAGGGAGCCACCGATGATTCTGCTCCGTCGCCTGTTGGGCGATGTGCTGCGTCGGCAGCGCCAGCGCCAGGGCCGTACTCTGCGCGAAGTCTCCTCGTCCGCCCGAGTCTCACTCGGCTATCTCTCCGAGGTGGAGCGGGGGCAGAAAGAGGCTTCCTCTGAACTGCTGTCCGCCATCTGCGACGCGTTGGACGTACGGATGTCCGAACTCATGCGGGAAGTGAGCGACGAGCTCGCTCTCGCCGAGCTGGCCCAGTCTGCTGCGGCCACCGGTTCTGTGCCCACGTCGGTACGTCCGATGCTGGGTTCCGTGTCGGTGACCGGTGTGCCACCGGAACGGGTGACCATCAAGGCCCCCGCCGAGGCGGTGGACGTGGTCGCCGCGTGACGCTCGCTCACGCTGGCGTGACGCTGATGTAGACCGATGAGGCGCTGACCGGCCTCAGCGATGTGTGTGAGCCCTGACCGGGGCTTCTCCAGGGAGATCTGGAGGAGCGCGGTCGGGGCTTTCGCGTTGTCGCCCTCTCGTGTGGGGCGGCGGCGGGCGACCTGGCGGGGCTGGACGCCGGTCGCTCTGGTCGGGGGCCCTGCGCGGCTGGGGCGGTCCGTTTGCCGGTGCGGGCCGGGGCGGTCATGGTTGAGGCGAGTGGTGCGTCCGTGTGCCGTCGATGCGCCCTTCTTGCCGGTGACCGTGACGTTCTGGCGTCGGGCTGGAGGTGGGGCCATGGCGGGGCGAATAGCTGTCTCGTATACACATCTCCGAGCC
>NZ_JBXVPZ010000216.1:0-16076 GCF_057961495.1 Streptomyces sp. P5F9
CACGGCGGCGGCCGGAGGTTACGGAAGCGTCGGCGCCACGGCGAGCGCCAGCACCGGTGCCGGCAACGGCTACGGCGCGGACGGCCAGCAGGCCGCCGCCGCGGAGCCCGCGGGCCAGCTGACCGTTGCCAACAACCCCGACCTCGGCAAGGTGCTGAGCGATGGCGCCGGCCTCACCCTCTACCGTTTCGACGCCGACACGGCCAATCCCCCCAAGTCGAACTGCGACGGCGACTGCGCCACCGCCTGGCCGCCGGTTCCCGCGGACGACGCCACGGCCGGCGCCGGTATCGACAAGGCCCTCCTCGGCGAGGTGACCCGCACCGACGGCACCAAGCAGCTGACCATCGGCGGCTGGCCCGCCTACCGATACGCCAAGGACGTCAACGCCGGTGACGTCAACGGCCAGGGCGTGGGCGGCAAGTGGTACGCGCTCGCCCCCGACGGCAAGAAGGCGACCCTCGCCTCGCTGCCCGGCCTCTCCGTCCGCAAGGACGCCAAGCTCGGTGACATCGTCGTCGACAAGAACGGCCACACGGTCTACCGCTTCCTCAAGGACAAGGCGTGGCCGAAGTCCGTCTCGAACTGCCTCGGCGCCTGCGCGGACAAGTGGCCGGCCGTGGGCATCGTCTCGGCGAACGACACCAAGGGCGTGCAGAAGAAGGGCCTCATGGGCTTCACCCGGCCCGACGGCGTCAAGCAGATGACCGTCAACTGCTGGCCCATCTACACCTTCTCCGGTGACACGGCCGCCGGACAGACCAACGGACAGGGCGTGGGCGGCACTTGGTACGCCGTCTCCCCTGAAGGCAAGCCGGTCGGCGCGCCCGCGGAGTAGCGAGAACCTCCCCAGGGTTGATCGCCCCCCGCCCACTCGGCACCCGAAACGCGGAAGGGAGGGTCGCGGGCAAGCGACAGAAATGCCGAACAACACAGCAGCGCGCGCGACCCCAGGTCCGCCCCCTCCGCACCGCACGGAGGGGGCGGGCCGCTTTGGCGTATTCCATGCAGCAATTCCGGCATTCTCCGCGCTTCTCCGCATGTCCCGCACGTCAATTCGGCACGTGCCACCGGCAATCAACGGGAACGGATGGTCAATTTCCGTTTCCGCTCGACCCTTTGGCGGGCGATCAGTAGCCTCAACTCGAACACCGGATCGCCTACGCCTTGGAGAGATACATGGAGCGTCCCGCCTGGGCACCACGAAGCATCGACATCTCGGTGCCGAGCGTTTCGCGTATCTACGACTACTACCTGGGCGGTTCGCACAACTTCGAGGTCGACCGGGAAGCGGCCCGCAAGGCCATGGAGTTCCTCCCGGGACTTCCCAAGATCATGCAGGCGAACCGGGCGTTCATGCGCCGGGCCGTACGATTCGCGGCCGCCGAGGGCATCACCCAGTTCCTCGACATCGGCTCCGGAATTCCCACCTTCGGAAACGTCCACGAGGTGGCCCAGGCGGCCAGCCCCGGCGCCCATGTCATGTACGTCGACCACGACCCGGTGGCGGTCGCGCACAGCCAGGCCGTCCTGGCCGGCAACGAGACCGCGGACGTGGTCGCGGCCGACCTCCGCAAGCCCCAGGAGATCCTGGCGAGCGCCGAGGTGCAGCGGCTGATCGACGTAAATCGGCCAGTGGCGCTGCTTCTCGTTGCCATACTGCACTTCGTGGAAGACGCGGACGACCCGTACGGAGCGGTGGCACAGCTGCGCGAGGCACTCGCGCCCGGCAGCCTGCTGATCCTCACCCATGCCTCGTACGAGGGAATCCCGTTGCCACCGGAGCGGGCGGAGGGCGCGGTGGACGTGTACAAGGACATTCGCAATCCGCTGATCATGCGCTCGCGCGAGGAGATCGCGCGGTTCTTCGAGGGGTACGACATGGTGGAACCGGGACTGGTGCCGATGCCGGAGTGGCGGCCGGACACAGTGCTGGAGGACGAGGATCCGTACTCCTTCTCCGGATTCGCCGGCGTAGGACGCGCGGCGTGATCGCCGAGCCGGACGGGCCGGAGGGCAGACTGCGCAGGTTCGCGACCATCTGGAGCCGGGCGGTGTTCCCGGCGACCTCCACGTCGCTGACCCGGCCCGAGTTCGAGGAACTGCTCCTGCCGCTGGCACGGCGGTTGAGCGAGGCGCTGCGCGCCAGGACCTTCGAGGCCGAGGAGGGCAAGGCGGTCGGCGCCGCCCTCGTCTCCGCGCACTGCACCGACCCCGACGCCCTCACCCGCACCCTGGAGTGCGTCGACGCCTACCTGGTGCTCTACTGCGGCGGCGAGGGCTCCCAGGAGGATCTGCGGATCCGCTCGGCCCGCCTCCAGCACGCCATGGCCGCCGGCTTCGCCCAGGCACTGCGCGAGCGCACGCTGGCCGAGCAGGAGGCCATCTCCGTGGCCGCCCTCCAGGCCCAGGGCGTCGTCGCGCAGGCCCTGCACGCGACCGAGGCCCGCTTCCGCGCGGTCTTCGAGGGCGCGGCCATAGGAATCGGCATGGCCGACCTCGACGGCAACATCCTCCAGGTCAACGGCGCGCTGCTGCGCATGTTCGGCATCAACGACCAGACCATGGGCGGCCGCAACGTCCGCGAGTGGACCCACCCGGACGACGCGCCCCAGACCTGGACCCTCTACGACGAACTCGTCCGCGGCGAGCGCGAGCACTACCACGTCGAGAAGGCGTTCTACCGGCCTGACGGAACGGTCCTGTGGACCAACCTCACCGTCTCCCTGCTGCGCGACGCCGACGGCAACCCGCAGTACCAGCTCGCCCTCATGGAGGACACCACCGAGCGGCGGCTGCTCAACCTGCGGCTGCGCTACGAGGCGACCCACGACGCCCTCACCGGCCTCCCGAACCGCACCCTGTTCTTCGAACGCCTGGAGAAGGCGCTCGGCGCGGGCAACAACCAGCGGTTCGGCCTGTGTTACCTCGACCTCGACGGCTTCAAGACCATCAACGACAGCCTCGGCCACGCGGCCGGCGACCGGCTGCTCGTCGAGGTCGCCGACCGGTTGCAGTCGTGTGCGACCGCACCCGGCGAGATGGTCGCCCGGCTCGGCGGCGACGAGTTCGTCGCGCTGACCACCGGCCCCGACACCGAGCGCGAGGTCGACGAACTCGCCGGCCGCATCATGAACGCGCTGATCACCCCCGTCAGCATCGACGGCCGTGACCTCACCGTGCGCGGCTCCATCGGCATCGTCGAGGGCCCGGCCGGCGAGCGCGGTCCCGCGGAGGTGCTGCGCAGCGCCGACATCACGATGTACCGCGCCAAGTCGGCGGGCGGCAACCGGTTCGAGCTCGCCGACCCGGAGGCCGACGCCCGCGCGATCACGCGCCACGGCCTGACCACGGCCCTACCGGCCGCCCTGGACCGCAACGAGTTCTTCATCGAGTACCAGCCGCTGGTCCACCTCGGCGACGGCAGCGTACGCGGCGCCGAGGCCCTGGTCCGCTGGCTGCACCCGCAGCACGGCGTGCTGAGCCCCGACCGCTTCATCCCGCTCGCCGAACACACCGGCCTGATCGTCCCGTTGGGCCGCTGGGTCCTGGAGCAGTCCGTACGACAGGCCCGCGCCTGGCGCGAGACGTACGGCGACGACGTCCCCCTGCGCATCAACGTCAACCTCTCGCCCTGCCAGCTCACCCACCCCGGCCTGGTCCAGGACACCGTCGACATCCTGGAGCGCACCGGCGTCGCCCCCGACGCGCTCTGCCTGGAGGTCACGGAGTCGGCCCTGATCGGCGCCGACGACGACCTCCTGAAGCCGCTGCGGCGCCTCGCCGAGATGGGCGTCGACATCGCCCTGGACGACTTCGGCACCGGCTACTCCAACCTCGCCAACCTCCGCCGTCTGCCGGTCAGCATCCTCAAGCTGGACCGCTCCTTCACCCAGAGCATGCAGCAGTTCCCGGCCGACCCCGTCGACCTCAAGATCGTCGAGGGCATCGTCTCCCTCGCCCACAGCCTGAACCTCGCGGTGACGGTCGAGGGCGTCGAGACGGGCGCGCAGGCCGAGCAGTTGCGGATACTCGGCTGCGACACGGCCCAGGGCTGGTACTACGCCCGCCCGGGCCCGCCGGAGCGACTGCACGACTTGGCGCTGGTGGACGCGACGGGGTGAGGGCGTAAGCCGGTTGCGGGAGGGCCGGGCTCGCGGGTGATCATGTGCGGGTGAATCGAGAAGCACATGCGTCGGACGACGTGAACAAGGCGATCGAGGGCGAACTGGCCCTCATGGACCCGGCCGTCCGCTCCTCCCGCAGTGAGGCCGTCCGGCTGCTGGACCCCGAGTACGTCGAGGTCGGCGACTCGGGCCGGCACTACACGTACGAGCACATGCTGGCCTGGCTGCCCGAGCACGCGGGCAGCGCGGCGGACGGTCCCCGCTACGTCCCGTCGGCCATCACGGGCATCGTCCTGGCCCCGGGCCTGGTGCAGCTCAGGTACGAGACGGACTTCGCCGGCCGCCGCGCCCGCCGCACCTCCCTGTGGCGCAAGCGCGACGAGGCGACGGGCTGGCGGATGTTCTACCACCAGGGGACTCCGGTGCCGCCGGACATCGACTAGGATCTGTGCGAGGGGCGTCGGCGGGAGAGGATGCCTACGTGGCGGACGAACAGCCGCCCGTCTCTCGCCGCATCTCGCTGAAGGAGTTGGGCTCGATGAGTACCGAACTGCAGGGCAGGACCGCCGTGGTGACGGGCGCCAGCAAGGGCATCGGGCTGGCCGTCGTGGCGGCGCTGGCCGGGGCGGGGGCCACCGTCGTCGCCGGGTCGCGCACCACCACCGAGGGGCTGGACGCGCTGGTCAAGGAGTTCCCGGTCACCTGGGTGGCCGTGGACCTGGCCGAACCCGGTGCCGCCGAGCGGCTGATCGAGGCGGCGGACGGGCGCGTGGACATCCTGGTGAACAACGTCGGCACGGCACCGCCGCGCACCGGCGGCTTCCTGTCCGTGACCGACGAGGACTGGCAGCGCACCCTCGACCTGAACCTCCTCACGGCGGTACGCGTCACCCGGGCCGCCCTGCCCCTGATGCTGGCCGCCGGGAAGGGCTCCGTGGTCACCATCGGCTCGGTCAACGCCACCCTGCCCGACCCGCTGGTCATCGACTACAGCGCGGGCAAGGCCGCCCTGGTCGCCTTCTCCAAGGCACTGTCCAAGGAGGTCGGCCCCAAGGGCATCCGCGTCAACACCGTCAGCCCCGGCCCGGTCGAGACGGAGCTGTGGCTCGGCGGCGGTGGCGTGGCCGAGACCGTGTCGGCCGCCACCGGCCTCACCCCGGCCCAGGTCGCGGCCCAGGCCGCCGGCGCCACCGTCACCGGCCGCTTCTCCAAGCCCGCCGAGATCGCCGACGTGGTCCTCTTCCTCGCCGGCGACCGCGCGGCCAACCTCACCGGCAGCGACCTGGTGATCGACGGCGGACTCATCCCGACCTGGTGAGCCGCACCGGAGCCGAGTGGCGATTAACTCCCGTACGTCGGCGCCCGGTTGTCGCTGCTTCTACGACGGCTGCCACAACCGCCATAGGCACTGGCGACCGGATGAACCACCCGGCCCACGGCTCCCGCAGCACCGGCCACGCCTGACGCCCGCGCCGACGCCCAGGTGAACCGGCGAGCCGGCGGCTCCCGCCACACCTGCCACGATCGGCATCCGGCCGCCGCGCCCGGGTGAGGCGCTGCGGCCCACGGCTCCCACGGCATCCGCGTCAGGGTCCCGCCGAGCTCGCGGGGTTCCCGGCTTCCACAGCGGCCGGCGCTTCGGCGACCGCGCCCGAGTGGGCCTGGGAGGCCGGGCTCCCGCAGCACCTGCTGCGCCGGGCATCAGCGACAGCGTCCGGGTGAGGCGCTGCGGCTCACAGCTCCCGCAGCACGCGAACCAGGGCCCCGCCGAACTCGCCGAGTTCATCACCTCTGCCATAACCGACATCCGCGCCCGCCGCCTCCCGGGTCCGCGCAGCCCACCGCTTCCGTTGCAACCGGCATCCGCACCAGCCCCGCCGAGTCCGGGCAGCCCACCGCTTCCGCTTCAGCCGGCATCCGCACCAGCCCCCCGCCGAGTCCGCGCAGCTCACCTCACCGCTCCAACAACATCCGCTGCAACTCCCTCGCAGCCCGCGGCGGAGCCACATCGCTGCGATGCGCGAGCGCGATCGTCCGGTGCAGCCCGGGACGGGCCAGCGGGGTCACCCGCAGCCCCCGCCCGGACTTCGTGGCGACCATGCGCGGGACTACGGCCACGCCGAGTCCCGCCCGGACGAAGCCGAGGACCGCGTCCATCTCGCCGCCCTCCACCGCGAAGTCCGGTTCGAAGCCCTCGGCACGGCACGCGGCGACGGTCAGTTCGCGCAGGTCGTAGCCGTGCCGGAACATGACCAGGCGCTCGCCCTCAAGGTCCGGGATCCGGACCGTCCGGCCGCGGCCCGGCGCCGGCGCCTCCGGTGAGGACACGATCACCAGGTCCTCGCGCAGCAGCTCCACCGTCGTCAACGCCGGTGAGGGGGTGGGCAACGGCAGGACCACCAACGCCAAGTCGAGGGCGCCGCGCGCGAGTTCGCGTACGAGATCGTGCGAACCGCCTTCCTCGATCAGCAGCCGGATGCCCGGATAGCGATCGTGGAAGGCGCGCAGGACGTCCGGGAGCAGGCCCGTGCACAGGCTCGGGGTCGCGCCCAACCTGATCCGCCCGCTTCGGAGTTGGGCCAGTTCCTGCACCTCGTGCCGGGCCGTGTCCGCGTCCGCCAGGATGCGCCGGGCCAGCGGCAGCAGCGCCTCGCCCGCGTCCGTGAGCGTGATGTTGCCGCGGGCCCGCAGGAACAGATCCGCGCCAAGCTCCCGCTCCAGCGCCTTGATCTGCTGGGACAGCGAGGGCTGCGCTACATGGACCAGATCGGCGGCCCGGGTGAAGTGCCGGGTCTCGGCGACCGCCACGAAGTACTGGAGTTGCTGGAACTGCATGCACCGATGATAGCCGCAGCCTATCGAAACCAGGCATGCCATGTCTTGGACCGATCGGGCCTCGGGCGTCTAGCGTCCGTAGACATGGCTCTGGCAACGCGGACGGACCGACGGCCGTCGATGGCGCGCACGGTGTGGGACAGCTCCGTCGGCAAGAAGACAGTGATGGCGGTCAGCGGCCTGATCATGCTGCTGTACCTGGTCGTCCATATGATCGGGAACCTGAAGATCTTCTTCGGCGCGGGCGAGTTCAACCACTACGCCCACTGGCTGCGCACCGTCGGCGGACCCTTCATGCACTACGAGTGGACGCTCTGGCTCATCCGGATCGTCCTCGTCGTCGCCGTGGTCGCCCACGCCGTCTCCGCGTACCAGCTCAGCCGCCGCGACATCAAGGCGCGCCCCAGCAAGTACGTGCACAAGAAACGCCGGGCGACCTACGCCACCCGCACCATGCGCTGGGGCGGCATCATCCTCGCCCTGTTCATCGTCTGGCACATCCTCGACCTGACGACCGGCACTGTGCACTCCGGCGGCTTCCAGGAGGGCCACCCGTACCAGAACGTGGTGGACACCTTCTCCACCTGGTACGGCGACGTCATCTACATCGTCGCGATGCTCGCCCTCGGCCTGCACGTCCGGCACGGCTTCTGGAGCGCCGCCCAGACCCTCGGCGCCGGCAGCCGCAGCCGAGACCGCGCCCTGAAGACCGTCGCCAATGTCCTCGCGCTGCTGCTCACGGCCGGCTTCATCGCCGTCCCCGTGGGCGTCATGACCGGAGTGGTGAGCTGAAATGGCCCTTGAATACGCCGACTTCACGACCGGGGAACCCGTCACCGACACCAAGTCGCCCACCGGCCCCATCAACGAGCGCTGGGACACCCGCCGTTTCGAGGCCAAACTCGTCAACCCCGCCAACCGGCGCAAACACACGGTGATCGTCGTCGGCACCGGCCTCGCGGGCGGCTCAGCCGGCGCCACCCTCGCCGAACAGGGCTACCACGTCGTCCAGTTCTGCTACCAGGACTCCCCGCGCCGCGCCCACTCGATCGCCGCCCAGGGCGGCATCAACGCCGCGAAGAACTACCGCAACGACGGCGATTCCGTCCACCGCCTCTTCTACGACACCGTCAAGGGCGGCGACTTCAGGGCACGGGAGTCCAACGTCCATCGCCTGGCGCAGATCTCGGTGGAGATCATCGACCAGTGCGTCGCGCAGGGCGTGCCGTTCGCGAGGGAGTACGGCGGCCTGCTCGACACCCGCTCCTTCGGCGGTGTGCAGGTGTCGCGGACCTTCTACGCCCGCGGCCAGACAGGGCAGCAACTCCTTCTCGGCGCCTACCAGGCGCTGTCCCGGCAGATCGCCGCCGGGAACATCGAGATGCACCCGCGCACCGAGATGCTCGACCTGATCGTCATCGACGGCAAGGCACGCGGGATCGTGGCGCGCGACCTCATCAGCGGCCGTATCGACACGTACTTCGCGGACGCCGTCGTCCTCGCCAGCGGCGGCTACGGCAACGTCTTCTACCTGTCGACGAACGCCATGAACTCCAATGCCACCGCCGTCTGGCGGGCCCACCGGCGCGGCGCGCTCTTCGCCAACCCGTGCTTCACGCAGATCCACCCCACCTGCATCCCGCGCACCGGCGACCACCAGTCCAAACTCACGCTGATGAGCGAGTCGTTGCGCAACGACGGCCGGATCTGGGTGCCGAAGGCCAAGGGCGACACGCGCCCCGCGAACCAGATCCCCGAGGACGAGCGCGACTACTACCTGGAGCGCATCTACCCGGCCTTCGGCAACCTCGTGCCCCGCGACATCGCCTCCCGCGCCGCGAAGAACGTGTGCGACGAAGGCCGGGGCATCGGCCCCGGCGGGCAGGGCGTCTACCTCGACTTCGCCGACGCCATCGGGCGGTTGGGGCGGAAGGCCGTCGAGGAGAAGTACGGCAACCTCTTCGACATGTACGCCCGGATCACCGCCGAGGACCCGTACACGGTTCCGATGCGGATCTACCCCGCCGTGCACTACACGATGGGCGGCCTCTGGGTCGACTACGACCTCCAGACCACGATCCCGGGCCTGTTCGCGATCGGCGAGGCCAACTTCTCCGATCACGGAGCCAACCGCCTCGGCGCCTCCGCGCTGATGCAGGGTCTCGCCGACGGCTACTTCGTCCTCCCGGCGACGATCAACGACTACCTCGCCCGGAACCCCGGACACGAGGAGATCGGCGTCCAACACCCCGCCGTACAGGAGGTGTTGGCGGAGACCGAGGACCGCCTCAACCTCCTCCTCGCGGTGGACGGCGACCGCACCCCCGACTCCTTCCACCGCGAACTCGGCGAACTCATGTGGGAGTTCTGCGGCATGGCCCGCACCGACAGCGGACTGCGCAAGGCGCTGGAACGGATCCCGCAGATCCGCGAGGAGTTCTGGCGGCGGATCAAAGTCCCGGGCACCGGCGAGGAGTTCAACCAGTCCCTGGAGAAGGCGAACCGGATCGTCGACTACCTCGAACTCGCCGAGCTGATGTGCCTCGACGCACTCAACCGCGCCGAGTCCTGCGGCGGCCACTTCCGCGAGGAGTCGCAGACCCCGGACGGCGAAGCGGAGCGCAGGGACGGGGAGTTCAGCTACGCGGCCGCCTGGGAGTTCACCGGCACCGGCTCATCTCCCGTACTGCACAAGGAAGACCTGGTCTTCGAGTACGTCCACCCCACCCAGCGGAGCTACGCATGAAGCTCACCCTGCGCGTCTGGCGGCAGAAGAACGCCGACGCCGAAGGCGCCATGTCCACCTACCAAGTGGACGGAATCTCCACGGACATGTCGTTCCTGGAGATGCTCGACACCCTCAACGAGGAACTCATCCTCAAGGGAGAGGACCCGGTCGCCTTCGACCACGACTGCCGCGAGGGCATCTGCGGCGCGTGCAGTCTGGTGATCAACGGAGACGCGCACGGCCCGGAGCGCACCACCACCTGCCAGCTCCACATGCGGTCCTTCGAGGACGGCGACACGATCGACATCGAACCGTGGCGCGCCTCCGCCTTCCCGGTCGTCAAGGACCTCGTGGTGGACCGCTCGGCCTTCGACCGGATCATCCAGGCCGGCGGCTACATCACCGCCCCGACCGGCGCCGCCCCCGAGGCCCACGCCACCGCCGTACCCAAACCGGACGCCGACTTCGCCTTCGAGCACGCCGAGTGCATCGGCTGCGGGGCGTGCGTCGCCGCGTGCCCGAACGGGGCCGCGATGCTGTTCACCTCCGCCAAGGTCAACCACCTCAACGTCCTCCCGCAGGGCGCGCCCGAGCGCGAGACCCGCGTCCTCGACATGGTCGCGCAGATGGACGACGAGGGCTTCGGCGGCTGCACCCTCGCCGGCGAATGCGCCACCGCCTGCCCGAAGGGCATCCCGCTGGTCTCCATCACCGGCATGAACAAGGAGTGGCTGCGGGCCACCCGCAAGGTCGCCAAGCGCTGAAGCCCCGCACGAACTCCCTTGGGGGAGAAGAACGTTCGCCGACAAGGTGCGGACGGGCGGGACCGGGAGTGGTGCTCATCCCCGGTCCCGCCAAGCACCGGGGCGTGAGGACGCCGTTCAGCAACCCCACATCCCGGCTCCGGGCACAGGTCACGCGCAGGACGCCCGGCGTAGGAAGAACTGTTGCGGCTGGACGTACGGAACCGGCCAGCCAGTTCCCCTCGCCGAACCCGGCCCGTGATCAGGGAGAGCCATGACCGGCGTTTCCACCCTCGACCGTCCCTCGCAGCCCGACGCGCCGACCCGCTACACCGTCACGCTCGCCCGCGACGAGGACGAGGTGCGTGCCGCGCAGCGGCTGCGGCACGACGTCTTCGCCGGGGAGATGGGCGCCCACCTGTCCAGCCCGCAGCCCGGCCTGGATGTCGACGCCTTCGACGCCTACTGCGACCACCTCCTCGTCCGCGACACGGTCACCGGGCAGGTGGTCGGCACCTACCGGCTGCTGCCGCCCGAGCGCGCCGCGGTCGCCGGACGGCTCTACTCGGAGAGCGAGTTCGACCTCGCCCCCCTCGACTCGATCCGCCCGGGCCTCGTCGAGGTCGGCCGCTCCTGCGTCCACCCCGACCACCGCGACGGCGCCGTCATCGGCCTCATCTGGGCCGGCATAGCCCGCTACATGGTCGACCGCGGCCACGAATGGCTCGCCGGCTGCTGCTCCATCCCGCTCGTTGACGGCGGCGCCCTCGCCGCCGGCACCTGGGACCGGGTCAGCGCCAAGCACCTCGCCCCGGAGGAGTTCCGGGTACGGCCGCTGCTGCCCTGGAGCGCCGACGGCGTGACCCGCCCCGCCGGGCGCGTCGAACTCCCGCCGCTGCTGCGCGGATACGTCCGCCTCGGTGCCTGGGTGTGCGGCGAACCCGCCCACGACCCGGACTTCGGGGTCGCCGACCTGTACGTGCTGCTGTCGATGCGCCGGGTCAACCCGCGCTATCTGCGGCACTTCCTCTCGCTCGTCCCGGCGTGATGAGCGTCTGGCTGCCCAGCGCGCCCTGCACCCCCAGGGCGTGCATCGAGTCGAAGGGGTCCGTCACGGCCGTACCGCGTGCCGTCCTGCGCTTCGTGACCGTCCTGGTCGTGGTGGCCGCCGGGGCCGCACTCACCCCTGTCGGCGGACGGGTCCCCGCCCGCGCGGTGCGCTGGTGGTGCCGGACGATCGTCCGGTCCGCCGGCATCCGGCTCCGCATCACCGGCACCACCACGTCCACCGGCGGGCTGCTGCTGGTCGCCAACCACATCTCGTGGCTGGACATCCCGCTGCTGGCCGCCGTACGCCCGGCCCGCATGCTGGCCAAGGCCGAGATCCGGCACTGGCCCGTCGCCGGGACACTCACCGCGGGCAGCGGCGCCCTGTTCATCGACCGCGACCGGCTGCGCGCGCTGCCCGAGACGGTCGCCTCCATCGCGGGCGCCCTGCGCGCGGGCGGAGCGGTCGCCGTCTTCCCCGAGGGCAGCACCTGGTGCGGCCGGGCCCAGGGTCACTTCCGGCGGGCCGTCTTCCAGGCCGCACTGGACGCCGGAGTCCCCGTCCAGCCCGTCGGCCTGCACTACCTCACCGACGGCACCGCCAGCACCGCCCCCGCCTTCGTCGGCAGTGACTCCCTCCTCACCTCGGTGTGGCGGGTCGTGTCGACGCGCGGGCTCGTCGCCGAGGTGGAGGTGGGCGAGACCATCGCCCCCGGCAGCCACCCCGACCGCCGCTCCCTCGCCCACGCGGCACAGGCCGGGGTGACAGCTCAGCCCCAGCATCAGGACCACTGCACGTCGGTGGCGCAGGCCCCGGTGAAAATCCGCAGGACGGTGCGGAGGCGTCCTGTTAGCGTGGCGTCCATGAGGATCATCAGGCATACCCACACCACCGCGACCGCGCGAGCGACCAGCTCGCCGGCCGCCGACGCCTGACCTCACCTGACCTCTCCCGGCGGCCGGAAACGGACCGCCGGGACGTGTCGTTTCCAGCCCTCTCGCACGCTGCCCCGCGGTCCCTTCCGGTCCCTATCCGACCCGCGAAGGACGCACCAGCATGAACACCGACGACATCGTCCGTACGTTCCTCGACTTCTACCGCGAACGCGGGCACGAGCTGATCACCGGCAGCTCGCTCCTGCCGCCGCCCTCGGACCCGGTCCTCTTCACCACGTCCGGCATGCACCCGCTCACGCCGTATCTCCAGGGCCGCCCGCACCCACAGGGGCGGCGGCTCGTCAACGTCCAACGCTGTCTGCGCACCACGGATCTCGACGAGGTCGGCGACCTCACCCATCTGACCGTGTTCGAGATGCTCGGCTCATGGTCGTTGGGCGACTACGACCATCCGCAGAGCCTGCGTTGGGGGTACGAGCTGCTGCGGGACGGCTTCGGCATCCCGCGCGAGAAGTTGTACGTCACTGTCTTCGGCGGCGATGAGCAGGTGGGCCCCGACCTTGAATCGCTGGACACCTGGCGGGAGTTGGGTGTGCCGGTTGAGTCGACCCGGGACGAGAACTGGTGGTCCAACGGGCCGTTGGGGCCCTGTGGGCCTGACTCGGAGATCTTCTTCTGGACCGGCGACGGGCCGCCGGAGGGTAGCCCGACCGGTGACCCGCGTTGGGTGGAGATCTGGAACCACGTGCACATGCGGTACGAACGTGGCGAGGACGGTGGGCTTGTGCCGCTGCGGCAGGTCAACGTCGACACGGGCATGGGGCTGGAGCGGCTTGTGTCTGTCCTTCAGGGGCGGCGGTCGGTCTATCAGACGGATCTGTTCGAGCCGTGGACCCTGACGGTTTCGCTGTTGTGGGAGCTGGACGAGCGCTCGATGCGGGTGGTCTGTGATCATCTTCGGTCGAGTGTTGTCGTCCTGGGGGAAGGGGTGCGGCCTTCCAACACCGGGCGTGGGTATGTGGTGCGGCGGTTGATTCGGCGGCTGCTCACGGTTCTGTGGCGGGGTGATGACTCGCGTACGTTGTCCGACTTGCCGGGGGAGCTTGTTGGTACCGGCACTGTGCGGGGGGTGTTGCTGGAGGAGGAGCGGCGGTTCTCTCAACTTCTCGTGCGGGGGCGGCGGGTGTTGTCTCGGCCGGAGTTTCGGGGGGTGTTGAGTGAGGAGGACTTTCGCTACCTCCATGACACGTATGGGTTGCCCCGGGAGTGGGTTGCCGGGCTTCAGAGGTAGTTGGTTGGGTGCGGGTGTGTGGGGGCTGGTCGCGCCCACGCGGCGGAGCCGCACATTGATACAGCCCCGCGCCCCTAAGAAGTTGCCATCGCCCTTGCTAGAAAGGGTGCCGTAGTGCTTCCGGGCGCCCTTGCCACCTCACCGGGTGGGCCCGCCGCCACGATCCTGCCCCCCTCTTCCCCTCCACCCGGGCCCAGGTCGATCACCCAGTCCGCGCCCGCCACCACGGCCATGTCGTGTTCGACCACCACCACGGTGTGGCCGGTGTCGACGAGGCCGTGGAGCTGGCGGAGGAGGACCTCTACGTCGGCCGGGTGGAGGCCGGTTGTCGGTTCGTCGAGGAGGTAGAGGGTGTGGCCGCGGCGGCCGCGTTGCAACTCCGTGGCCAGTTTGATGCGTTGGGCCTCGCCGCCGGACAACTCGGTGGCGGGCTGGCCCAGATGGAGGTAACCGAGACCCACGTCCAGCAGCGCGGCGAGGCTGCGGGCCACGGACGGGGTGTCCGCGAAGAACTCCGCCGCGCTCTCCACCGTCAGGTCGAGGACCTGCGCGATGTTCCGTCCCCGGTACGTCACTTGGAGCGTCCCGGGGTTGTAGCGGGCCCCGCCGCAGTCCGGGCAGGGTGCGTAGGTGCTGGGGAGGAAGAGCAGCTCTACGCTGACGAAGCCCTCGCCCTGGCAGGTCTCGCAGCGGCCGCCCGTCACGTTGAAGGAGAACCGGCCTACGCCGTAACCCCGTTGGCGCGCTTCGTCCGTCGACGCGAACACCTTGCGGACGACGTCGAAGAGGCCGGTGTACGTCGCCAGGTTCGAGCGTGGAGTGCGGCCGATCGGTTTCTGGTCCACCGACACCAGGCGTCCCACGCCCGGGAGTTCCTCGGTGATCTCGCCGATCAGCGTGGATTTGCCTGAGCCCGAGACGCCGGTTACCGCTGTGAACACGCCCAGGGGGAACTCCGCCGTCACGTCACTCAGGTTGTGCCGCGTCACCGGGCCCACCTTCAACTCGCCTCGCGGTGAACGGACTTCGCGGGTCGGCGAGGGGGAGTCGTCGAAGAGGAAACGGGCCGTCGCCGATTCCTGCACCGCCGCAAGCTCTGCCACCGGTCCGCTGTGCAGTACCCGTCCGCCGTGCTCGCCGGCCAGTGGGCCCACGTCCACCAGCCAGTCGGCGGCGCGCATGACGTCCAGGTGATGCTCCACCACGAACACCGAGTTGCCCGCGGCTTTCAGCCGGTCCAGGACGGTGAGCAGGGCCTCCGTGTCCGCGGGGTGCAGGCCGGCGGACGGTTCGTCCAGGACGTAGACGACACCGAAGAGGCCGGATCTCAACTGGGTTGCCAGGCGCAGTCGTTGGAGCTCGCCTGCCGAGAGTGTGGGGGTCGCTCGGTCCAGGCTGAGGTAGCCGAGGCCCAGTTCGAGGATCGGGGCGATGCGGGAGGTGAGGTCCTCGGTGAGGACGCGTGCCGCCTCCGATGTGCCGTGGAGTGTGTTCGCCAAGTCCGCGAGTGGTAGCGCGGCCAGGTCGGCGATCGTGCGGCCCGCGATGGTCACCGCGAGGGACTCGGCGCGCAGTCTGCTGCCTCCGCAGACCGGGCAGGGGGAACTCGTCAGGAAGCGTTCCGCCTTCACCCGTAGGGTCGGGCTCTTCGTGTCCGAGAAGGTCTTCATGACGTAGCGGTGGGCGCTCATGTACGTGCCCTGGTACGGGCGTTGGATGCGGTCCGCGTCCCGGATGGGATGGACCGTCACCACCGGTTGCTCGTCCGTGAACAGGATCCACTCCCGCTGTTCGGCGGGGAGTTCGCGCCACGGCACGTCCACGTCGTAACCGAGGGTGTCGAGGATGTCGCGCAGGTTCTTGCCCTGCCAGGCGCCCGGCCATGCGGCGATCGCGCCCTCGCGGATCGACAGCGAGGGGTCGGGGACGAGGGACTCCTCGGTGGTGCGGTGGACCCGGCCCAGGCCGTGGCACTCCGGGCATGCGCCCGCCGCCGTGTTGGGGGAGAAGGCGTCGGAGTCGAGGTGTTCCGCGCCGGGTGGGTAGTCGCCCGCTCGGGAGAACAGCATCCGGAGGGAGTTGGAGAGGTTGGTGACCGTGCCCACCGAGGAGCGGGAGGTGGGGGTCGAGCGGCGTTGCTGGAGCGAGACCGCCGGGGGCAGGCCGGTGATCTCGCCCACCTTCGGCGCGCCTACCTGGTGGATCAGACGGCGGGCGTACGGCGCCACCGACTCGAAGTAGCAGCGCTGGGCCTCCGCGTAGATCGTGCCGAACGCGAGGGACGACTTTCCGGAGCCGGAGACGCCTGTGAACACGGTCAACACGTCCCGCGGGATGTCGACGTCGACGCCCTGGAGATTGTGCTCGCGGGCGTCGCGGACACGGACGTAGGAGTCAGGGACGTGGGG
>NZ_JBXVPZ010000217.1:0-15977 GCF_057961495.1 Streptomyces sp. P5F9
CCCCCGCCCAGTCCCAGCGCCGCTACGAGGAACCCGAGCAGAACCGCGACCCCTACGAGGGCGGCTACGGCCGCCATCGCGCCGAGCCGCTCCCGGGCGGCCCCGGCGACCAGCTGCCCACAGCCCGCCCCGCCTATCCGTCGGAGTACCAGCGCCCCGAGCCGGGCGCCTGGCCGCGGCCGTCCCAGGACGACTACGGCTGGCAGCAGCAGCGGCTCGGCTTCCCCGAGCGGGACCCGTACGCGTCGCCGCCGCAGGACCAGTACGGCCCGCCGTCCCAGGACCAGTACGGGGCACCGGCCAAGGACAAGTACGGTCCGCCGCAGGACTCGTACCAGTCGCAGCAGGACCAGTACGCGCCGCCGCAGCAGCAGGAGTACCGCCCGCAGTCGATGGAGCGTCCGTCGTACGAGCAGCAGCGCGCCGAGTACGAACAGTCGCGCGCCGAGTACGAGAAGTCCCGCGAGCAGTACAACCAGCGCGACGCGCGACGCGACCTGTCCGACTCGCACTCGCCGTCCAACTCCGGTCATGTGCACCGCAGCGGTCCGGGACCGCTGGGGTCGAAGCCCGCGCCGGCGGCCGGCCCGGGTGAGCCGACCGCGCGCCTGAACCCGAAGTACCTCTTCGACACGTTCGTCATCGGTGCCTCGAACCGGTTCGCGCACGCGGCCGCGGTCGCCGTCGCCGAGGCGCCCGCGAAGGCGTACAACCCCCTTTTCATCTATGGGGAGTCGGGGCTCGGCAAGACGCACCTGCTGCACGCGATCGGGCACTACGCGCGGAGCCTGTACCCCGGCACGCGCGTGCGGTACGTCAGCTCGGAGGAGTTCACCAACGAGTTCATCAACTCGATCCGCGACGGCAAGGGCGACAGCTTCCGCAAGCGGTACCGCGAGATGGACATCCTTCTTGTCGACGACATCCAGTTCCTCGCGGACAAGGAGTCGACGCAGGAGGAGTTCTTCCACACGTTCAACACGCTCCACAACGCGAACAAGCAGATCGTGCTCTCCAGTGACCGGCCGCCCAAGCAGCTGGTCACGCTGGAGGACCGGCTGCGGAACCGTTTCGAGTGGGGACTGATCACCGACGTCCAGCCGCCCGAGCTGGAAACCCGAATCGCCATCCTTCGTAAGAAGGCGGTGCAGGAGCAGCTCAACGCCCCGCCGGAGGTCCTGGAGTTCATCGCCTCCCGCATCTCGCGCAACATCCGCGAGCTGGAGGGGGCGCTGATCCGGGTGACGGCGTTCGCGTCGCTCAACCGGCAGCCCGTCGACCTAGGTCTCACCGAGATCGTCCTCAAGGACCTCATCCCGGGCGGCGAGGACTCGACGCCGGAGATCACCGCGACGGCGATCATGGGAGCGACCGCCGACTACTTCGGCATCACGGTCGAGGACCTGTGCGGCAGTTCGCGCGGCCGCCAGCTGGTGACAGCCCGGCAGATCGCCATGTACGTGTGCCGCGAACTGACCGACCTCTCCCTGCCGAAGATCGGCGCGCAGTTCGGCGGCCGCGACCACACGACCGTCATGCACGCCGACCGCAAGATCCGTGCGCTGATGGCCGAGCGACGGTCGATCTACAACCAGGTCACGGAACTGACCAACCGCATCAAGAACGGCTGACAGCCGCAGAGTTACGACACCAGAGCTACGGCACCGAAGGGCGCCCCGGGATCTCCCGGGGCGCCCTTCGGCTTGTCGGGAGGCGGTCGGTGCGGCTTCTGGAGGGGGCGGAGAGGGCATCCCAAAGGTGTGCGAAGGCGGCAAAGGCGTCCGGAGACGCTCCACAGTCGTCTCCGGGCCCGCCCTTGAGTCGCTCCAGAGCCACCCTGAAGCCTCTCCGAAGGCGCCCCGAAGCGGTTCGCGACCGATTCTCAGCCCCTCCGGAGCCCATCCGGCAGCCGCTCGCCGTCGTTTCAAACCCGCGGACCGGGCCCCCGCTGTTCGAATACCCGCCGGGTTACGGCCGTCCTCCACAGATTCGGTGACTTTCTTCCGTCCACATCCTGGGGACTGTGAAGTTGTCCAGATCGTGTCCACAGGCGCTGCGGGTGAGGGACCATCAGACCAGGTCAGGTGGTTGTGGATTCGTGGACAAAAGATATCCACAGGCTGTGGAGAGATCTTTGATCCCCAGCCTGTGGATCAAGTTGTCCACCGACAACCCACAGGCTGGGGCCGGTTGTCCCCAGCGATCACCAGCTTCTCCACACCGCTGTCCACTGTTCGGCAACGCAACGCGCCACCTCACCGTGTCGAGTGAAAGGCGTCACACGAAGGTGCCGGCTTGGGCTGTGGGAAAGGTGGGTAAAGCTGGGGACGGCGCTGGGGAGAAGTGGCCCTCGGCTGTGCATGGGGTGTGCAGAACTTTCCGTTCTCCACAGAAACCCGAGGTTGTCCACCGCCGTCGCCCACAGGGTCGGTGGACAAAATTCCCGCCCTGAGCTGCGAAAACGCGGTTATCCACGGTATCCACAGCCCCTACTACTACTAGCAACTAGAGAGAGCTGGGAAACCGTTTCGAAGCGGGGCCTGTGCACAACTCGCGCTTCGTCGCCCGACAGCCCCTCGTCACGACTTGACCTCGATAGGCACCTACTGTCAGTGCCGTGCGTCAGACTGTTCCCCGATGTCCTTCCCCTCACAGGGACCGACAACACCGAGACAGACGACGAAGCCAGGCAGGCCGAGAAGCGCCGGCAACAGCAGGAGGCGGCAACAGTGAAGATCCGGGTGGAACGCGACGTACTCGCGGAGGCAGTGGCCTGGGCGGCACGCAGCCTCCCGGCCCGTCCGCCGGCGCCGGTCCTCGCCGGCCTCCTGCTGAAGTCCGAGGAGGGGCAGCTGAGTCTGTCCAGCTTCGACTACGAGGTCTCCGCGCGCGTGTCGGTCGACGCGGAGGTCGAGGAAGAGGGCACGGTCCTCGTCTCCGGCCGGCTGCTCGCCGACATCTGCCGCGCCCTTCCCAACCGGCCGGTGGAGATTTCCACAGACGGTGTACGGGCGACGGTGGTCTGCGGCTCTTCGCGCTTCACCCTGCACACACTGCCTGTGGAGGAGTACCCGGCGCTGCCGCAGATGCCGGGCGCGACCGGCACCGTCCCCGGTGAGGTGTTCGCCTCGGCGGCCGCCCAAGTGGCCATCGCGGCCGGCCGTGACGACACGCTGCCCGTCCTCACCGGTGTGCGCATCGAGATCGAGGGCGACACGGTGACGCTGGCGTCCACCGACCGGTACCGCTTCGCGGTCCGCGAGTTCCTGTGGAAGCCGGAGAACCCGGAGGCGTCCGCGGTCGCCCTGGTGCCCGCCAAGACGCTCCTGGACACCGCCAAGGCCCTCACGAGCGGCGACAGCGTGATCCTGGCGCTGTCCGGCTCCGGCGCGGGCGAGGGCCTCATCGGCTTCGAGGGCGCCGGGCGTCGTACGACGACCCGCCTCCTGGAGGGCGACCTCCCGAAGTACCGCTCGCTGTTCCCGACGGAGTTCAACTCCATCGCGGTGATCGAGACCGCCCCCTTCGTGGAGGCCGTCAAGCGCGTGGCCCTGGTCGCCGAGCGCAACACGCCGGTGCGGTTGAGCTTCGAGCAGGGCGTGCTGATCCTGGAGGCCGGTTCCAGCGACGACGCACAGGCTGTGGAGCGGGTCGACGCGAACCTTGAGGGTGACGACGTGTCGATCGCCTTCAACCCGACGTTCCTGCTGGACGGCCTGAGTGCCATCGATTCCCCTGTGGCCCAGCTGGCGTTCACGACGTCCACCAAGCCCGCGCTGCTCAGCGGCAAGCCGGCCCTGGACGCCGAGGCGGACGAGGCCTACAAGTACCTGATCATGCCCGTACGCCTCAGTGGCTGATCGGCGTCGACGAGAACACCGCAGGTCGGGGCATACGTCTGAGCGCGTATGCCCACAGGTGTGCATGACCGTCCGGGTCTAGGCTCGGACACAGGTACGCAAGTGCCTTCATGCCACGTCGCACCCTAAGGAACAACTGATGGAGCTCGGTCTCGTCGGCCTCGGCAAGATGGGCGGCAACATGCGCGAGCGCATCCGCCGCGCAGGCCACACCGTCATCGGATACGACCGCAACCCGGACCTCGCCGATGTCCACAGCCTGGGAGAGCTTGTGGGCAAGCTCAAGAGCCCGCGTGTGGTGTGGGTGATGGTCCCGGCCGGCGCCCCGACCCAGGCGACCGTCGACGAGCTGGCCGGGCTCCTGGAGCCCGGCGACGTCGTCGTGGACGGCGGCAACTCCCGCTGGACGGACGACGAGAAGCACGCCGAGGAGCTGGGCGCGCAGGGCATCGGCTTCGTCGACGCGGGCGTCTCAGGCGGCGTCTGGGGCCTTCAGAACGGCTACGCGCTGATGGTCGGCGGCGACGCCGAGAACATCGCGAAGGTCCAGCCCGTCTTCGATGCCCTCAAGCCCGAGGGCGAGTTCGGCTTCGTGCACGCCGGCAAGGTGGGCGCCGGGCACTTCTCGAAGATGGTTCACAACGGCATCGAGTACGCCATGATGCAGGCCTATGCCGAGGGCTGGGAGCTGCTGGAGAAGGTCGACTCGGTGACGGACGTCCGCGAGGTCTTCCGCTCCTGGCAGGAAGGCACGGTCATCCGTTCCTGGCTGCTCGACCTGGCCGTCAACGCCCTGGACGGCGACGAGCACCTCGACAAGCTCAAGGGCTACGCAGAGGACTCGGGCGAGGGCCGCTGGACCGTCGAGGCGGCCATCGACAACGCCGTACCGCTCCCCGCGATCACGGCCTCCCTCTTCGCGAGGTTCGCCTCGCGCCAGGACGACTCTCCGCAGATGAAGATGATCGCGGCGCTGCGCAACCAGTTCGGCGGCCACGCCGTCGAGACGAAGTAGTCCACAACGACGAAATAATCCACAGATCCACAGGCCCCGGCCCGTGGATCCACAACCTGGGGGAGGTCGGTGAACGACCATGCACGTCACGCATCTGTCGCTGGCCGACTTCCGCTCGTACGCCGGGGTCGACGTCCCGCTCGACCCCGGCGTCACCGCGTTCGTGGGACCGAACGGGCAGGGCAAGACCAACCTCGTTGAGGCGATCGGCTACCTCGCCACCCTGGGCAGCCACCGCGTCTCCTCCGACGCCCCCCTCGTCCGCATGGGCGCCGAGCGGGCGATCATCCGGGCGCAGGTCAGGCAGGGCGAGCGGCAGCAGCTGGTCGAGCTGGAGCTGAACCCCGGCCGCGCCAACCGCGCCCGCATCAACCGGTCCTCGCAGGTCAGGCCCCGTGACGTGCTGGGCATCGTGCGGACCGTGCTGTTCGCGCCCGAGGATCTCGCCCTGGTGAAGGGGGATCCCGGGGAGCGGCGGCGGTTCCTGGACGAGCTGATCACCGCGCGCTCTCCGCGTATGGCCGGTGTCCGCTCCGACTACGAGCGGGTGCTCAAGCAGCGCAACACCCTGCTGAAGTCTGCCGCGTTGGCGCGGCGGCACGGCGGGCGGTCGATGGACCTGTCCACGCTCGACGTGTGGGATCAGCATCTCGCGCGCGTGGGGGCCGAGTTGCTCGCCCGGCGGCTCGATCTGATCGCCGCGGTCCAGCCCCTCGCCGACAAGGCGTACGAGCAACTGGCGCCCGGCGGCGGCCCGGTGGCCCTGGAGTACAAGCCGTCGGCTCCGGGTGAGGCACACACGCGTGAAGACCTCTACGAGCAGTTGATGGCGGCGATCGCGGAGGCGCGCAAGCAGGAGATCGAGCGGGGCGTCACCCTCGTAGGACCCCATCGGGACGATTTGATTCTCAAACTCGGTCAGATGCCCGCCAAGGGGTACGCCTCACACGGGGAGTCCTGGTCGTACGCGCTGGCGCTGCGGCTCGCGTCGTACGACCTGCTCCGGGGTGAGGGCAATGAGCCGGTGCTCGTGCTCGACGACGTGTTCGCGGAACTCGACACACGGCGTCGGGAGCGGCTGGCCGAGCTGGTGGCGCCCGGTGAGCAGGTGCTGGTGACGGCCGCGGTCGACGACGACGTACCGCACGTACTGGCGGGGACGCGGTACAGCGTGGCGGAGGGGGCGGTGGAGCGCGTATGACGACGGATCAGCCCGCGGGCGGGGAACCCGCGCCCAAGAAGGCCGCCGAGCCCTCCGGCGTCGACCTCGCGCGCGTGGCGTTGCGCGCCGCGAAGGAACAGGCACGCGCGCGTGGGGACGCGGCGCAGCAGAAGAAGCAGGCGCGGCGCGGCGGCCTGCGCTCCGGCGCGCGCGCCGACGGCCGCGACCCGATGGCACTCGGCGCTGCGATCAACCGGCTGCTGAACGAGCGCGGCTGGGAGACGCCGGCCGCGGTGGGCGGTGTGATGGGCCGCTGGCCGCAGATCGTCGGCGAGGACCTGGCCAATCACTGCGTTCCGGAGAAGTACGACGAGGACGAGCGGGTCCTGGTCGTGCGCTGCGATTCGACGGCCTGGGCGACGAACCTGCGCCTGCTCGCCCCGCAGCTGGTGGCCCGGCTGAACGAGGACCTGGGGCACGGCACGGTGAAGCTCCTCAAGGTGAACGGCCCCGGTGGGCCGCCCCGCCGCTACGGTCCCCTGCGCGCTCCTGGCAGCACGGGTCCCGGCGACACCTATGGGTGACTGACATCACAGCGTGGGCTCCGGCGGGTGAACGGACGCGGTTGCGAATACCGACCTGACCCTTGAGTAGCAAAGGGTTGACACCCGGAAGCGCTGAGTGCCTCCGTGAGCCTCTTTGAGCCCCGTTCCGCATATGGGGAGTCGGGAGAGACCGGTTCAGGGCGGCACATGAGGACTCAGGTACCGGCAAACCCCCATCCATGTCGGCGCTACCGGTAGACTGGAAGCAATCCCGCCCCACCTGTGGGACACACACCGAGCAACGCTGACTAAGGCTTACCAACGCAACACGCCGCAGCCGCTCCGGCCACCAGCCTGAGCCTGGCTTGTGCTGTGCCAGAAAGGGCGCTTCGTGGCCGATTCCGGCAACCCCAACGAGAACATCCCGTCCACCGACGCCGGCGCCAACGGCGGGGCTCACACCTCGAACGGCGAGGTCACCGCCTCGTACGACGCCAGCGCCATCACCGTCCTCGAAGGGCTGGACGCGGTCCGCAAGCGACCCGGTATGTACATCGGCTCGACCGGCGAGCGCGGCCTGCACCACCTGGTGCAGGAAGTCGTCGACAACTCCGTCGACGAGGCGCTGGCCGGGCACGCGGACACGATCGACGTCACGATCCTTCACGACGGCGGCGTCCGCGTCATCGACAACGGCCGAGGCATCCCGGTGGGCATCGTCCCGTCCGAGGGCAAGCCGGCCGTCGAGGTCGTGCTGACGGTGCTGCACGCGGGCGGCAAGTTCGGGGGCGGCGGTTACGCGGTCTCCGGCGGTCTGCACGGCGTGGGCGTGTCCGTGGTGAACGCGCTGTCCAGCAAGGTCGCCGTCGAGGTCAGGACCGACGGATACCGCTGGACGCAGGACTACAAGCTGGGCATTCCGACCGCCCCGCTCGCGCAGCACGAGGCCACCGACGAGACCGGCACCTCGGTCACCTTCTGGGCCGACCCGGACATCTTCGAGACCACCGAGTACTCCTTCGAGACGCTGTCGCGGCGCTTCCAGGAGATGGCGTTCCTCAACAAGGGTTTGACGATCAAACTCACTGACGAGCGCGAGCTGGCGAAGGCCACGGCCGGTGCCGACGAGGCGGGTGCGGACGAGAAGGACGACGTCAAGACCGTCACGTATCACTACGAGGGCGGCATCGTCGACTACGTGACGTACCTCAACTCCCGCAAGGGAGACGTGGTGCACCCGACCGTCATCGACCTGGAGGCGGAGGACAAGGACAAGAGCCTGTCCCTTGAGGTCGCGATGCAGTGGAACAGTGGTTACAGCGAGGGTGTGTACTCCTTCGCCAACATCATCCACACGCATGAGGGCGGCACGCACGAAGAGGGCTTCCGGGCCGCGCTGACGTCGCTGATCAACAAGTACGCGCGCGACAAGAAGCTGCTCCGCGAGAAGGACGACAACCTCACGGGCGACGACATCCGCGAGGGTCTGACCGCGATCATCTCGGTGAAGCTGGCCGAGCCGCAGTTCGAGGGCCAGACCAAGACCAAGCTCGGCAACACCGAAGCGAAGACCTTCGTACAGAAGGCGGTCTACGAGCACCTCAACGACTGGCTCGACCGCAACCCGAACGAGGCCTCGGACATCATCCGCAAGGGCATCCAGGCGGCCACCGCGCGTGTGGCGGCCCGCAAGGCCCGCGACCTCACCCGTCGCAAGGGCCTGCTGGAGACGGCTTCGCTGCCGGGCAAGCTGTCCGACTGCCAGTCGAACGACCCCACCAAGTGCGAGATCTTCATCGTCGAGGGTGACTCCGCCGGCGGCTCGGCCAAGTCCGGCCGGAACCCGCAGTACCAGGCGATCCTCCCGATCCGAGGCAAGATCCTCAACGTCGAGAAGGCCAGGATCGACAAGATCCTGCAGAACCAGGAGATCCAGGCACTGATCTCCGCCTTCGGCACCGGAGTCCACGAGGACTTCGACATCGCCAGGCTGCGCTATCACAAGATCATCCTGATGGCGGACGCCGACGTCGACGGACAGCACATCAGCACCCTGCTGCTGACCTTCCTGTTCCGCTTCATGCGGCCGCTGGTCGAGGCCGGGCACGTGTTCCTGTCCCGTCCCCCGCTGTACAAGATCAAGTGGGGCCGTGACGACTTCGAGTACGCATACTCGGACCGCGAGCGCGACGCCCTGATCGAGCTGGGCCGGCAGAGCGGCAAGCGCATCAAGGAAGACTCGATCCAGCGCTTCAAGGGTCTCGGCGAGATGAACGCCGAGGAGCTGCGCATCACCACGATGGACCAGGAGCACCGCGTCCTCGGCCAGGTCACCCTGGACGACGCCGCACAGGCCGACGACCTGTTCTCGGTCCTCATGGGCGAGGACGTCGAGGCGCGCCGCCAGTTCATCCAGCGCAACGCCAAGGACGTCCGCTTCCTCGACATCTGAGTCGGTCTCAGCTGACCGCATCAGGAAGGATCTTCACCAGCAATGGCCGACGAGAACACTCCCAGTACGCCTGAAGAGGGCGTCATCGCCCAGCGCGTCGAGCCCGTAGGGCTTGAGACGGAGATGCAGCGCTCGTACCTCGACTACGCGATGTCCGTCATCGTGTCGCGAGCCCTGCCCGACGTCCGTGACGGCCTCAAGCCCGTCCACCGCCGCGTCCTGTACGCCATGTACGACGGCGGCTACCGGCCCGAGAAGGGCTTCTACAAGTGCGCCCGTGTCGTCGGCGACGTCATGGGCAACTACCACCCGCACGGCGACTCCTCGATCTACGACGCGCTGGTCCGCCTCGCGCAGCCGTGGTCGATGCGGATGCCGCTGGTGGACTCGAACGGCAACTTCGGCTCCCCGGGCAACGACCCCGCCGCCGCCATGCGCTACACCGAGTGCAAGCTGGCGCCGCTGTCCATGGAGATGGTCCGTGACATCGACGAGGAGACCGTCGACTTCACGGACAACTACGACGGCCGCTCCCAGGAACCGACCGTCCTGCCGGCCCGCTTCCCGAACCTGCTGATCAACGGCTCGGCGGGCATCGCGGTCGGCATGGCCACCAACATCCCGCCGCACAACCTCCGTGAGGTCGCGGCGGGCGCCCAGTGGTGCCTGGAGAACCCGGAGGCCTCCCACGAGGAGCTCCTGGACGCGCTGATCGAGCGCATCAAGGGCCCCGACTTCCCGACCGGCGCGCTCGTCGTCGGCCGCAAGGGCATCGAAGAGGCGTACCGCACCGGCCGCGGCTCGATCACCATGCGCGCGGTCGTCGAGGTCGAGGAGATCCAGAACCGCCAGTGCCTGGTGGTCACCGAACTCCCCTACCAGACCAACCCCGACAACCTCGCGCAGAAGATCGCCGACCTGGTGAAGGACGGCAAGGTCGGCGGCATCGCGGACGTCCGCGACGAGACGTCGTCCCGTACCGGCCAGCGCCTCGTCATCGTCCTGAAGAGGGACGCGGTCGCCAAGGTCGTACTGAACAACCTCTACAAGCACACGGATCTGCAGTCGAACTTCAGCGCCAACATGCTGGCACTGGTCGACGGTGTGCCGCGGACGCTGTCCCTGGACGCGTTCATCCGGCACTGGGTGGCCCACCAGATCGAGGTCATCGTCCGCCGGACGAAGTTCCGGCTGCGCAAGGCCGAGGAGCGGGCGCACATCCTGCGCGGCCTCCTGAAGGCCCTGGACGCCATCGACGAGGTCATCGCGCTGATCCGGCGCAGCGACACCGTGGAGATCGCGCGCACGGGCCTGATGGGCCTCCTGGAGATCGACGAGATCCAGGCGAACGCCATCCTGGAGATGCAGCTCCGCCGACTGGCCGCCCTGGAGCGCCAGAAGATCATCCAGGAGCACGACGAACTCCAGGCGAAGATCACCGAGTACAACGCGATCCTCGCCTCCCCGGTCCGCCAGCGCGGCATCGTCAGCGAGGAACTCGCCGCGATCGTCGAGAAGTTCGGCGACGACCGCAAGACGATGCTGGTGCCCTTCGACGGCGACATGTCTATCGAGGACCTCATCGCCGAAGAGGACATCGTCGTCACCATCTCGCGCGGCGGCTACGTCAAGCGCACGAAGGCGGACGACTACCGCTCCCAGAAGCGCGGCGGCAAGGGTGTACGCGGCACGAAGCTCAAGGAAGACGACATCGTCGACCACTTCTTCGTGTCGACGACCCACCACTGGCTGCTGTTCTTCACCAACAAGGGCCGCGTCTACCGCGCGAAGGCGTACGAACTCCCGGACGCCGGACGGGACGCGCGCGGGCAGCACGTCGCGAACCTGCTGGCCTTCCAGCCGGACGAGGCGATCGCGGAGATCCTCGCGATCCGCGACTACGAAGCGGCGCCCTACCTGGTCCTCGCCACCAAGGGCGGCTTGGTGAAGAAGACGCCTCTGAAGGATTACGATTCGCCCCGCTCCGGCGGTGTCATCGCGATCAACCTCCGTGAGACGGAGGACGGTTCCGACGACGAACTGATCGGCGCCGAACTCGTATCGAACGAGGACGATCTGCTGCTGATCAGCAAGAAGGCACAGTCGATCCGGTTCACCGCAACGGACGACGCGCTGCGCCCCATGGGGCGTGCCACCTCCGGTGTCAAGGGCATGAGTTTCCGTGAGGGCGACCAACTTCTCTCGATGAATGTTGTTCGACCCGGTACGTTCGTGTTCACTGCCACAGACGGCGGGTACGCGAAGCGGACCGCCGTCGACGAGTACCGCGTCCAGGGTCGCGGCGGCCTGGGTATCAAGGCCGCCAAGATCGTCGAGGACCGCGGTTCTCTCGTCGGCGCGCTGGTGGTCGAGGAGACCGACGAGATCCTCGCCATCACGCTGTCCGGCGGTGTGATTCGTACGCGAGTCAACGAGGTCAGGGAGACGGGCCGTGACACCATGGGCGTCCAACTGATCAACCTGGGCAAGCGCGATGCCGTCGTCGGTATCGCTCGTAACGCCGAGGCGGGACCCGAGGCGGAGGAAGTCGTCGGCGACGAAGCCGTCGACGAGACCACCGAGGGTGTCGCGACCACCGGCACGGACGAGGGTGACGCACCCTCGGACGAGTAGCACGAGGAGAGAGTCATCGTGAGCGGAGCCACGGGCGCCGGATCGACCGGTACGGACACGGACGGCGGCGGCCGTGGCTCCGCCGCGAACGCGACAGATCCGCACACGACCCAACTGCGTGCGATCGACGTGAAGAAGACGGACGCGCACTCGTCCGACTCGCATGGATCCCAGGGGGGAACTGTGACGGACACCCGAGGTCCGCAGACCCAGCAGCAGTCTGCTGGGTCGGGCCCGGCCGCGCCCGGTGCCAAGGCTCCGGCCCAGGGCCAGGCGCCGGCCCAGCCGGTCGCGCCGCCGCCTTCCCCGCTGCCGGGGGAGCGGCAGCCGCAGCAGGCCGCGGGGCCGTACCACCCGCCGCAGGCCTACCCCACGCAGGCGCCCGCCGCCCAGAGCGGTGCCGTACGGCGGCCGCGCACGGGCGCGCGTACCGCGCCGCGTACCCGTAAGGCCCGGCTGCGGGTGGCCAAGGCCGACCCGTGGTCGGTGATGAAGGTCAGCTTCCTGCTCTCCATCGCGCTGGGCATCTGCACGGTCGTGGCGTCCGCGGTGCTGTGGATGGTCATGGACGCGATGGGGGTCTTCTCGACGGTCGGCGGCACCATCTCGGAGGCGACCGGCTCGAACGAGTCGAACGGCTTCGACCTCCAGTCCTTCCTGTCCCTCCCGCACGTCCTGACGTTCTCGGGGATCATCGCGGTCATCGACGTCGTCCTGGCCACGGCCCTCGCGACGCTCGGCGCGTTCATCTACAACCTCTCCGCCGGCTTCGTCGGCGGCATCGAGCTGACGCTCGCCGAGGACGAGTGAGAGTCGGGCGAACGGGGGTTGAAACCTCCCCGGGCGGTCCTGTGACTATCGATTTTGGGACTGCCCATGTCGTGCGCTAATCTTCAGGAGTCAGCGCGCGGGACACACTCCGCAAGCCGCGGCGGGGCTATAGCTCAGTTGGTTAGAGCGCATCCCTGATAAGGATGAGGCCACAGGTTCAAATCCTGTTAGCCCCACCAGCACGAAGACCCTCAACCGGTTGCGGTTGGGGGTCTTTGGCGTCCCAGGGGAGGACGGTTCAGGCTCGGGAGAATGTCGATTGACCGAGCGGGACGACAGCCTTCCGTGGACGGGGCAGTTCACCGACATCGGCCACGGCATGTTCGACGGCTGGGCCATCGAGTTCGTGCGACGGAGTCGATGGGCCGCGCTGCTGGGACGCCTGGAGTCTCTGCCCTGGCCGTCGCCGCACACTGTTCAGGTGCTGATCCACGATGAGGAAGACGACTGCTTCGGCTTGTGGATGATCCATGACGGCCGCCTTGTGGAAGTGCCGTTGCCGCGCACCCGGCGGGACTTCTGGACCAGCCCCTACACAGGCGTGGTCGATCCGGATTGCCCCGGGATTCTGGTCCGCACGGACGGGCCGGGCGGTGGGCCCGGGGAATGATGCGCCGCAGGCACGCCGGAAGACCCCCGGCCGTGATGGGCCGGGGGTTTTCGGGGTCCTCTGTGTTGTCTCTGGAGCTTTGTACGCAAGTTCGCCGCTGTGTCAGAGAGGGCGGACGGTCGGGCAGTTCGTGTCGGGCAAGGCCAGGGAGACGTCGCGGGCCGGGGTGCCGGCGCGCAGGTCGGTGCTGGAGGGACCCGGGGCGGTGCTGGAGGCGTTCGGGTCAGCGCTGGAGAGGGGCTCCCGGCTCGGCGTGGTCCGCGTGGTCCGTCTCGATCGAGTCGGCCGTCTCCGTGGTCTCGTCCGTGTCCGTCGGCGGGCGGTGGCGGCAGCTGGGGGACTTGCCGTGGGCCTCGGCGCGGATGCGTTGCTTCATCGTGGGGGGCAGCGACCTGGTGAAGGACCAGGGGGAGATCGCCGGTGTCGTGGTTTCGGCGACCGCGCTGGTGCTCGCAGCTTCGGACCGCGGAGTCGCGGCGGCGATCGTCGCGGTGACCGTGATGAGTCCGAGCGCCGTGCACAGTGCCAGGAAGCCGGTGACGAAGGCGTTCCACAACTTCATGACCTTGATCTGGGCCATGGCCCCTCACTTTCAGGTTGGGCGATTTGCGTACTTTCCTCATGATGTGTATGGGGGCCGCGAAGTGGTGGACCGACGCCCATGGCGCGTCGATGTTCTGATGAACACCACTCGGATGGGTGCAAGAGACCAGAAAACGGCCGAAGATGCGCGAAAGGAGGGCGGAGTAACCGTCCGTGGGGATGTGATCACCCTCAGATCGGAGCGGTCGCGTCCGCTCCTACTGCGCTGTACCGGGCGGGAGTTGACCCCGGACGCAGGTCACTGATCGGTCTCGGTCGGTGTGTATAGTCGGGCGACAGAGGTCCCCTACGTCAAGGAAAGACGAGGTCGCGCGGTGAAGAAGCTTCTCCTGGTCGCACTGGCCGCCATCGGCGGGCTCCTCGTGTACCGCCAGATCCAGGCGGATCGCGCCGAGCAGGATCTGTGGACGGAGGCGACCGACTCCGTGCCCACGGGTTCCTGAGTACTGAGAACCAGTTCTGATCAAGCCCCGGCCGCCTGGCGGTCGGGGCTTTGTGTTGCGCCCCCGCCCTGGTGCGGGTACGGCCGCCACGACCCCGGCGTTTCGGACACTCGTCCGCGTTGCCCGGATGCCACGCGCGCGTGCGGGGCAGGATGGGCCACGTCCGGAGCAACGACGAGGGGTGGCGCGTGATGAGGCGGCGTACGGCGTGGTGGCGGGCTCGGGCACAGGGCGGCCGTACGCCCGGCGCTGGGGCCGTACGACGTGCCGTGGTCCTCGCCGCGGTCCTGTGCGCGACGGCCGCCCTCACGGACCGGCCCGCCACGGCGGCCGGGTCGTCCAGCTCCTACGGCTACGACAAAGGTGACCAGGTTGTCGACGGATCGACCGGCACCGCCGACGCCGAAGAGCTGAAACCCGGTGGGACGTACCGGAGTTCCCTCTCGAAGGGGGCCAGCGTCTACTACGGCCTTCAACTCGACGCGACGTCGAACGCCTATGTCTCCGTGACCGCCGTGCCTCCAGCGGGCACCACCGTCGCCGCCACCGACGGCATCAAGGTGTCGATGCGGAACGCCAAGGGCACCGGTTGCACGCACCGGAGCGCCACCTTCGGGGCCGGCCGGAGTCCCCACCCCGTGGCCGCCTGGGCCGTGCGGGAGGCGGGCAAGGCGCTCTGCAAGGGGAGCGGCAGGTACTACGTACTCGTCGAGCGCGTCGACGCGTCGGATTCCTCGTCGGACACCTGGGGGCTTGAACTCACCGCGGTGTCGGAACCTGCGCTCGCACAGGCCGGCACGACCGACGCGCCCCAGGGCTGGGACTCCGCGTCGCCCGAGGCCGTCACGGGGGAGGCGCGGCGCCGTGCGGGCGGCTCGGGCTTCGCCGGGGCGGTCGCCGTCGGAGAGGGCGCGTGGCGGGACGACATCGGGCCTGGCCGCACCCTCTTCTACAAGGTGCCGGTCGGCTGGGGCCAGCAGCTGTCCGTCACGGCCGAGTTGGGGGCTTCCGACGGCGGCAGCGGCTATGTGGACCGCGCGCTGGACCTGGAGCTCTACAACCCCGTACGCGCCTCCGTCGACGAGGCCGGCCTCGGTTACCGGGGCAGCGAGAGGTCCGTGGCACTGGAGCCCCTGCCGCCCGTCGAGTACCGCAACCGCTACTTCGTCGTCGACCACGAGAACGGGATGCGCTTCGCCGGGTCGTACTACCTCGTCGTGCACCTCGACGCGCAGCTGGCCGACGACTTCGGCCAGGGACCGTTCCCGGTGACGTTGCGCGTGCGCGTCGCCGGGACGGCGCACGGCGGTCCCGGGTACGCGGGGCGGCCCGACCCCCGGAACATCTTCGACGTCACCGCACAGGACCGCGCGGCGGCCGTGACGGGGAGCGCCGGGGGAGGCGGCGACACCGCGATGAAGGTGCTCGCGGTGGCCGGGATCGGCGCGGGCACCGTGCTGCTGGCCACGCTCGGCGCATGGACGGTGTCGGCCCGGCGCCGGGACCGGGCTTCGACGGCGGCCCTGTAACCGCCCCACGCTTTCCCCGGTTCGGATCCCACGGTTCAGATGCGGGTCAGCGCCCAGAACCCCACCGCGTAGCAGGCCAGCGCGAGCAGCAGGACCGGGATCGCCACCCTCGCGGGCGGCCCGGGCCGGCGCCGGGCTCGCCTGCCGCGGTGCTGCGGAACCGGCGGCGCCGACGGTGGAACCTGCGGGACCTGAGCGGTGTATGAAGCAGTAGAGGGATCAGCACGCGGCTGGGGGGAGGGCAGGACATGCGTGAGGTCATGAGGGGAGGAGTGCTGGGAGGAGTACTGGGG
>NZ_JBXVPZ010000218.1:0-15836 GCF_057961495.1 Streptomyces sp. P5F9
CCACCTGTCAGCCCGGCGCCTTCAACCCGGACGTCACCCAGTCCACCATCGACACCACGATCTGCGTCTCCGGGTGGACCGCGACCGTCCGACCGTCCAGCTCCTACACCACCGCGCTGAAGAAGACGCAGATCGTCGAGTACGGCTACACCGACACCAGCACCTCGGACTACGAGGAGGACCACTTCGTCCCCCTCGAACTCGGCGGCTCCCCCAAGAGCGCGCTGAACCTCTGGCCCGAGCCGGAGTACGGCACCAAGACCGCCGCCAACAAGGACACCGTCGAGAACAAGCTCAAGAAGGCCGTCTGCGCCGGCACCGTCACCCTCACCGACGCCCAGGACGCGATCGTCACCGACTGGACGACCGCGCTGTCCGACCTCGGCCTGAGCTGATCCCCTCGCATGAATCAGGGGCCGGTCTCCTCCCTCGGGAGTAGTCGGCCCCTCTGTGCCCCTTCCAGGGGCCGTGCAGCAGCCGCCATACCGCCGTCATCGAGCAGTCGATCCAGAACCTGAAAGCCTTCGGCACCTTCAGCGGCCCTGCGGTGGTGAAGGCATCCATCCCGCCGAGACCGCCGACACCTCGGCCCACGCCGGCAGCCTGCCCCGCATCACCACCCTGCGGGGGCACGGCTATCGCCTGGAACTCTGACGGGCCGCGGTCGAGCAGCGGCCATGGGCCCGTCAACTGAGATTGCGAGTTAGGGCAGCCTTCCTTAAGCGTCTACAGATCTGTAGACTGCATCTGGTCGTGCCGCTGCTCGTGGGCACCGTTGCCTGCGTGACGACGGTCATGTCGCTTTCACGATGCAGACAGGGGGACGCCGGGTCAGGGACGCTTCCGGACCGCACCACGCCCCAAGACGAGGGCCGGAGCAGCACCCTCTGAGCAGCCCTCCCGTGCAACCGACTCAGCCCGAGCACGGTCGCAGCCGGAGCCGGACCCTTCCACGGTGATGCCATTGCTGACAGCCTCGGCCGCTTTGCTCCCGGTCAACGCGACTCTCGCCTGGGTCCTGGCCGTCCTTCTCGCCGCCGCCGTCGCCGTGGCCGCCCTCGCCAAGCTGACGCCCGATCAGGGCACCAGCCGGGCCAGGGAGATAGTGACCGCCGGCCTGCGCGCGGCCGTCCAACTCGTGCTGGTCTCCGTGGCCATCGGCTGGGTCGCCCACTCCCCCACCGGACTGCCCGTGTTCCTGGCGCTGATGTTCACCGTCGCCGTGCGTACGGCCGGCCGCCGCATCACCTCCGACAGCACGTGGTGGTGGACGGCCGTGCCGATCGCGGCCGGCGTCGTACCCGCTGTCGTGCTGCTGCTGTCCACCGGCCTCGTGCCGGTGACCGGTATCACGATGATCCCGGTCACCGGCATCCTGATCGGCGGCGCGATGACGGCCACGGTCCTGGCCGGACGGCAGAGCCTGGCAGTGCTGAGGCTGCGTCACGGCGAGGTCGAAGCCGCGCTCGCACTGGGCATGATGGATCGCGACGCCAGGGTGGAGATCGCCCGTTCGGCCGCCTCGGAGGCGCTCGTGCCGGGGCTCGACCAGACCCGAACGGTCGGGCTGGTCACACTGCCCGGCGCGTTCGTCGGCATGCTGCTCGGCGGAGCCGACCCCGTCACCGCGGGCGCGGTGCAGTTGTTCGTTCTCGTCGCCCTGATGGCCGTTCAGGCGGTCGCCGTCGCCACCACCCTGGAGCTGATCGCCCGCGCCCGCATCACCGATCCGCCGCGCCATGAGAAGGCACCCGACCCACGTCCCTCGCGGATCCCGTGGCTCACTCCTCGGCGACGGACCAGACCCGAGCAGCCGGGCCGGACGCAAGCTCCGTGAAAGGCGCCTCTCAGCCATGGCGGTCAGGGTCGTGGCGTGGCCGAGCGCCCGCGACCAGGTCGAACTCGGCCTGCTCACCGGCCTCGCCGCCACCGCCACCCCGCTGCTGCGCCGCTACGGCACCGCCCTCGCGGCCACCCGCCCCCTCACGGCAACACCCGCGTGAACGGCCGCGGGCAGGTGGTCACCGACGGCCTGCCCGCCGTATCGGGAGAAGCTCAAGTCCCCCGGCGTGAAGTGCGCGACACGAGAAGGAGCGCGCCGGTGGGTCGCCGGGCCAGACCGGTCAGGGGCCCTCCTCGCCCTGGGCGATCTCCACCTGGTGATGAAAGGCGACGACGCCGGTTGTTCCGGCAGCGACGGACAGGACCGTGCAGGCCACCAGGAGGAACGCGGTCCAGCGCGAGCGGCGCGAGCGACCCTCGGAGGATTCGAGGAGTGCGGTGACGCGCTGCGGAACCGGGCCGGTCGTCGCCGCGGGCGCGAAGTCCGGGCGGGTGGACCGCGCGGCATGGCTGGCCAGAGCGGCGCGGGCGATGGCCGTGGCGATCAGGCGCCGGTCGCCGATGGCGGCGGCAGCGGCCTCGTCGGCGTCCCGCTCGGCGGCGAGCCGAAGGGTGTCGCGGAGGGCGCGCAGCGCGGGGTGGCAGTGGGCGGAGAGTTCGGCGGCGGCCAGGAAGTAGTGGTGGCCGGCTCGGTTGTGGGCGCGTTCATGGGCGAAGAGGGCTTCGCGCTCGGCAGGTCCCAGGCTGCGCAGCATCGCGGTGGTGACGACGATCCGGTGGGGCCGTCCGGGCAAGGCGTACGCGTCCGGATGGGGCGAGTCGACGACGCACAGGTCGCCGGCAGCAGGGCGGCGGTCAGCCTGTGTTCGGGCAGTACGGAAGGCCCGAGTCTGCAGGAAGGCCGAGCGCACGAGGGTCCAGGCGCCGAGGGTGAGCACTCCGGTGGCCGCCGCGGCAGCGGGAAGGACGAGGTAGTCCGAGGGGGTGCGCAGGGGGTGAACCAGTTCACCGAGGGCGGCGAAGGCGGGGAACTTCAGCAGTCCCGTCAGAACCAGGGCGCCGAGGGCTGCGACGCAGGCCCCCGCCAGCGCGAGGGCCGAGGCGGTGAGAACCCACAGCGCGGTGGCGGGGGCCAGGCGGTCGAAGGTTCGGCGGGCCAGTATCGGCGCGAGGAAGGGCAGGACCAACGGTACGAGCAGCAGAGCTGTCATCGTTCGTCACCCTCCAGAAGCCGGCGCAGGAACTCCTCGTCGCCGGGGTTGAGCTGGGCGACGAAACGGGCCAGAACCGTCTCCCGGTCGGCGTCCCGGTCGAGAACGGTGTGCATGCGCCGGGCGGTCAGACCGGGAGCGTCCTGCACGGGAGAGTAGGCGTATCCCCGGCCCTGCCGTTCACGGCTGACGACGCCCTTCTCATGCAGCCGGGTCAATATCGTCGTCACCGTCGTGCGGGCCAGTCCGAAGCCGAGCCCGGTCTGCACCCGCCCCGGCGTGAGCGGGACACCGGCGGTCAACAGCACAGCCATGACGGCGGCTTCGAGCTCACCGGCCGGCCGCCTCTCGTCGGTCATGGGGAACGTCCTCACTCCGCCAACGTCTGCGGTTCGACAGACGGTCTACAAAATTGTAGTCGGTTACCTGGCGCCGCCTACGGACAGGACGAGTGTCGGGCGATGCGGGCGAACGGCTCCCGCTCTCCCCTCACACCAGGACGTGGTCAACGCTCTTCGGCAACCGCCTCCACAGGCGTCGCCTCCAGGGAATCGGCCCGGCGGTGTCGTGATCCGATCATTCCGACGACTCCCGCGAGGAGAATCCCAAGGACGAGGCTGATGGGTCCGGTGCCCAATTGAAGTCCGTCCCCATAAGGGGCGGGTACGGAAAGCCAGTCCGCGACGGAGGCACCCAGGGGGCGGGTAATGGTGTAGGCGAACCAGAATGCCAGGACTTCGTTGAGACGGAACCAGCGATAGCCGGCTGCCGGAATCAGAATGATCCCGAGGAAGACGAAGGACGAGGCCAAGGTGCCGAGTCCCAGGGTGACGGCGGCGAAATCGCCCGCGGCTGTTCCCAGGGCGAAGGTGCACAGCACGGTCAGCCAGTAGAACAGCTCCCGCAGACGGTTGTCGATGCTGTGCACGTCCAGGGTGCGCTGTGTCGCGTACCAGGCGGCGAAGACGCCGGCCTGGACGGCCACCAGCATCAGGGTGGAGGCGTAGAGCGGCATCCCCAGGTCCTTGTTCAGGAAGTCCGCCGACATCGTCCCGAAGATGCTCACGGCCGTCACCGCGAGCCAGTAGACCCACGGGGTGTATCTGGTGGTGGCGAACTGTACGGCCAGGCATACGAGGAGCAGGCCGAGGCCCATGAGCATGGCCGCATGCTGTCCGATGTAGTCGTTGAAGAAGACGTAGTCGGAGAAGGACTCGCCGAATCCGGTGGTGCAGAGTTTCGCGATCCAGAAGATGAGGGTGATCTCCGGCACTTTCATGGCCATGGTCGCTGTTCGTGTTCTCATATCGCGAAGCTAGAAATGCCCCCGGGACCGGCACATCCAACGATGGTGGTCACTTTCCGGCGGATGTAAGACCTTCGATTGATGTCGCTGGGACCGCCCGTCCGTAATGTCGGCGGGGTGAAGCACCTCCAGCCGGCGCACCGACTGTTCCGGGACCGCCCGCCGCTCTCCCTCGTCCTGCTGCTCGGGCCGCCCGTCCTGTGCGCCGTCGCCGCGTCGCACGAGTTGCTCTACAACCGGTCCGGGGTCCTGAACTGGGTGCTGGCGCTCGCGGTGATCTGCCCCCTCCTGCTGCGCCGCCGGGCTCCGGTCGTCGTGTTCTGGTTCTGCTGGGCCGTGGCGATGGTGACCTGGGCACTGGGTACGGTCTCGTTCTCCGGGTTCGCGGTGCTCGTCGCGCTCTACACGGTCGCCGCCCACCGCGGTCTGCGGCACTCGCTCAGCGCCGCGGCCGCCGTCGAACTCGGCGTCGTCCTGGTGGCGGTGCGGTTCGCGCCGGCCGGAAGCATCAACGACGCCTTCGTCATCCTCAGCGGGCTGGCCGCCGCGGCGTTCTTCCTCGGCACCACCGTCCGGGCCCAGCGCCGCTACCTCGCCTCCATCGAGGACCGCGCGCAGCGGCTGGAGCAGGAGCGCGCCCAGCAGGCGCAGCTCGCCGCGGCGGCCGAGCGCGCCCGGATCGCGCGGGAGATGCACGACATCGTCGCCCACGGCCTGGTCGTCGTCGTAGCCCTCTCCGAGGCCGCCGCCGCGACCACGACAACCGATCCACAGGGGGCCCGCGCGAAGATGCTCCAGGCGGCATCGACCGGCCGGCAGTCCCTCACCGGAATGCGCCGACTCCTCGGTGTCCTACGGACGGACGACGACGGCGAACGAGCCCCGCAGCCGGACCTCGGCTCACTCAAGACCCTGGTGGACGAGACCCGCGACACCGGCCTGGACGTACGGCTGACCGAGACCGGCAACCCAAAGACCCTCAGCGCCGAGGCACAGACGACGCTCTACCGGATCCTCCAGGAATCGCTCACGAATGTCGTCAAGCACGCCCGGGACGCCACGACGGTGGACGTCGTCCTGCACTACGACGATGACCTGGCCGGCTTCCGCGTCGCCGACAACGGCAGACCCGCCCCCGGGGACCGCCCGGAAGGAAACACCGGCAACGGACTGACCGGAATGCGGGAACGGGTCACGATGTTCGACGGCCACCTCCGGGCGGGACCCACCCTGTCCGGCTGGACCGTGTCCGGCGAACTGAAGGTGACGGAACCGCGATGACGATCTCCGTCCTCCTCGCCGACGACCAGGCACTCGTCCGCATGGCCTTCCGCAGCCTCCTCGACACCATGCCGGGCATCACTGTCGTCGGCGAAGCCGCCAACGGGAAGGAAGCGGCCGACCTCGCGCGGCGCATGCTGCCGGACGTGGTGCTCATGGACGTACGCATGCCCGTCATGGACGGCATCGAGGCGACCCGGCGCATCACAGCCACCTCGCCCTGCCGCGTCCTCATCCTCACCACCTTCGACCTCGACGAGTACGCCTTCGAGGGCCTCCGCGCCGGAGCCTGCGGATTCCTCCTCAAAGACGTCGTCCCGGCCGTGCTCCAGGCCGCGATCCGCGCCGTGGCCTCCGGCGACGCCGTCCTCACCCCGCGCATCACCCGCGGTCTCGTCGACCGCTTCGCCCAGATCGCCCCCTGGCCCCGCGCCGACGACGCGGGCACACTCTTCGCCCGGCTGACGGCCCGCGAACGGGACGTGTTCCACCTCATCGCCGCGGGCCTGTCCAACGCCGAGATCGCCGGACGTCTCTTCCTCACCGAGGCCACCGTCAAGACCCACATCACCCGCATCCTCACCAAACTGCAGCTCCGCGACCGGGTCCAGGTCGTGATCTTCGCCTACGAACACCAACTGCGCACACACAGCGGACAGCCTGAAGTCCCGCCCTTCTCGTGATCGGTTGTCGGGTTGCGGGCGACGGTGTGCGAGGTTGGCCGGCCGTCAGGGGCCGGCGGATAGGACAACCCCGAATCCAGGCGCGGAACGGCCAGGCGCTCGTCCCGACCTACGGCACTCAGTCGCGGACTACGAAGAGGCATCGCTCCGGGGCAGACCCTGATGGTCCGCCGAGATCCAGGAGAGAGCGCAGCGCCGAGAGGGCCTGCGCGGCGGCGGGAACGAACCGGTCGAGCGTCCGGCGGCGCAGCTGCGGCGCGCGGAGCGGCAGGGCCGGCGGTACGGGCGGCACAGTGGTCATCGCTCGTCACGCTCCAGGAGCCGTCGCAGGAGCCGCTCTTCGCCGGAGCTGAGCTGGGCGACGAAGCGGGCCAGGACCGTCTCCCGGTCGGTGTCCCGGTCGAGTCCGGTGTGCATGCGCCGGGCGGTCAGGCCGGGGACATCCTCCACGGGGAGATAGGCGTAGCCGCGCCCCTGGCGCTCTCGGCTGACGACGCCCTTCTCGCGCAGACGCGCCGGCGTCGTCGCCACCGTCGCCCGGGCCAGGCCGAAGCCGAGTTCGCTCTGCACCCTTCTGCGCCACGAACGTCAGCTCACCGGCGAGCTCTCGCACGAACTGCGCACACCCCTGAGCCGGATCATCGCCGAGCTCGACTGGTGGCAGGCCCACCCCCGCACGCCCGACCAGACCCGCTCCACCCATCAGGTCACCTGGTCATCGGTGACGCCGCCGAGTCCATGCGCACCATCTGCGACACCCTCCTGGACGACGCTCGCGACGGCACCCTCACCGCACCGGGCACGGCCGAGGTCCTGCCCGTACTGCACCACCTCGCCGAATCCCTCGACACGCCAAGCCACTTGACGCTGACCATCGACGGACCCCACCTGACCGCCGGAGTCCCGCCCGCCCTCCTCGAACGCATCGCCAGCCCGCTCCTCACCAACGCCTGCCGCTACGCCCGTTCCAGCGTCGCCGTCCAGGCCTGCCGCGCGTCCGACGGCGTACGAGTTGACATCATCGACGACGGATCGGGCGTACCACCCGCGTTCGCCGGACAGCTCTTCGAACCCGGCCAACGCGCGGATCCCGACGACGGCCACGACGGCGCGGGCCTCGGACTGCCACTGGCGCGCCGCCTCGCCCGCTCCACGAGCACAACCGGACTCCAACCCACGAGCAGCGGATTCAGTCCATCCAGGCGAAGTTGACGCCCCGCCACCCAAAAATGAACGTTTCCGCAGGCCTGGAACCTGCACAAGTGGGGCGGGTGGGACTCGAACCCACGGCCGACGGATTATGAGTCCGCTGCTCTAACCGGCTGAGCTACCGCCCCATTACGGCGCGTCGCGCACATTTGTACGCGCCGTCTGCCGCAGCATAGCCGCTCATACGATCTCCTGCTTCGGATGGTCGACTTCGCACGACCATGAGGACTGCGGCACGTCGCGAGCGGTTCCGGGGGACATGAAAAAGGACCCCAACGGGGTCCTCATCACTGCTTCCTCACTGCGCTCTCCCGACTGGACTCGAACCAGTAACCTGCCGGTTAACAGCCGGCTGCTCTGCCAATTGAGCTACGGAAGACCGAAGCTCCCCCGACTGGACTCGAACCAGTAACCTGCCGGTTAACAGCCGGCTGCTCTGCCAATTGAGCTACAGGGGAATGCCTCGTTGCATCGAACGTACCTCCCTGGGTATTCGCCAGGGGGCGTGTGCTCGCTGCGACACATACATTAGCGCAAGCAGGGGGGTGCTCCGCCAATCGGTTCCCCCGGCACCGATGCCGCGCCTGAGACCCGCGAGGGACTACGCAAGGGAAGGATGGCCGTCATGCGCTACAAGCTCACGTTCGTCGTCGGACTGGCTCTGGGTTACGTGCTGGGCACGCGGGCCGGACGCGAGCGCTACGAGCAGCTGAAGAAGTCGGCACGTCAGGTCGCGCAGAACCCGGCCGTCCGCAACACCGCCGAGACGGCGGCGCAGCAAGGCCGCCAGTACGCGGGCAAGGCGTACCACGCGGTCAGCGACAAGGTCGGCGACCGGGTCCCCGACTCGGTGGCGCAGCGCGTACGGTCCCTGCGTGAGCGCAACGCGAACGGTACGGGCGAGGACGACTGGGGCACCAGCAACACATAGGGAGTCCCGACCCGGCGCCGTCACCTCCCGCAGTACGGCAGAATTTCCGCCATGGGGATAGTCGCCGGGTTGGACAGTTCGCCCGATTTCACTCGTATCGTCGTCTGCGACACGGACACGGGGTCCGTGCTCAGGCAGGGATACGCGCCGCATCCGGTCGAAACCGAGACCGAGGGCGGCGGGCGGCCCTCCGATGTCGATCCACAGGCCTGGCTGTTGTCGCTGGGCGAGGCGGCCGGCGGGGGGCTGCTCGAAGGTGTGCAGGCCATCGGTGTGTCCGCGCAGCAGAACGCGCTCGTGCCGGTGGACTCGCAGGGCAACACCGTGCGGCCCGCGATGGTCGGCGGTGACAAGCGGGCGCAGGTCGCCGCGGCTGATCTGATCGACGCGCTCGGCGGGCGCGAGGCGTGGGCGCAGGCGGTGGGTTCCGTACCGCAGGCCGCTCAGCCCGTCACCAAGCTCCGCTGGCTGAACAGGACCGAGCCCGACAACGCACGGCGTACCACCGCGCTGCTGCAGGCTCATGACTGGCTCGTGTGGCAGCTGCTCGGGCGGCCCGTGCGGAGGACGACCGATCGGGGCGGAGCTTCCGGGACCGGCTACTGGTCCGCCGCCAGCGGGGGTTACCGGCCCGATCTCGTCGAACTCGCCCTCGGCCACCAGGCCATGCTCCCCGAGGTGATCGGTCCTTCGGACGCGGCCGGTACGACCCCGGAGGGCCTGCTGATCTCCGCCGGTACCGGCGAGACCATGGCCGCCGCCTTCGGGCTCGGGATCGGGTTCGGGGACGCGGTCGTGTCGCTCGGCGCCTCCGGGTCCGTGATGGCCGTGCACCACGAGGCGCTCGTCGACCAGAGCGGGATGATCACCTCGCTGGCCGACGCGACCGGGATGCATCTGCCGGTCGTCACCACGCTGAATGCCGTACGGACCCTGCGCGGGGCCGCCGAGCTGCTCGGGCTGCCCGATCTGGAGAGTCTGTCCGAGCTGGCGATGAAGTCCACGCCGGGGGCGCACGGGCTGGTGTTCCTGCCGTATCTGGAAGGTGAGCGGACGCCCAATCTGCCGCACACCGCCGGGACGCTGGCCGGGCTGCGGCGGGAGTCGATGAAGGCGGAGCATCTGGCGCGGGCCGCCTTCGAGGGCATGCTGTGCGGGCTCGCGGACGCGCTGGACGTGCTGCGCGGGCGGGGTGTGGCCGTACGGCGGCTCTTCCTGCTCGGGTCGGCGGCCGAGCTGCCCGCCGTGCAGGCGGCGGCGCCCGCGCTCTTCGGGACGCAGATCGTCGTACCGCAGCCCGCCGACTACGCCGCGATCGGCGCCGCCCGGCAGGCCGCCTGGGCGCTCGGTGTCTCGCAGGGCACCCTCGACCCGCGCAACCCGCCGCCCTGGCAGGGACCGGTCGCCCAGGTCTTCGAGCCCGGTGACGAACTGGCCGTAGGACAGGCCGTGCGTCAGCAGTACGTGTCCGTACGGGAACAGACCCATCCGGGTGCGTTCCGCTCGTAGGTACGGACAATCGTCAGCGCGAAAAGGCACTCAAGGGTGCATAAAGGGTCGTAGCGCACTGCTGTTGGCTTAATCGGTTGAGGTAACGCGGGTGGAGTGTCCGACGATAGGGGCGAGGGGCACACCGCCCGCCCTCCACCCGCCGACTCCGAGAGACCCAGCGTGCTCATACGACTTCTGCGGACCTATCTCAGGCCCTACAGGAAACCCATCCTTCTGCTGGTGCTGCTGCAGTTTCTGCAGACCTGCGCCACCCTCTACCTGCCCACCCTGAACGCGCACATCATCGACAACGGTGTCGTGAAGGGGGACACCGGATACATCCTGTCCTTCGGCGCCCTGATGATCGGGATCTCGCTGGTCCAGGTCGTGTGCAACACGGGTGCCGTCTACTACGGCGCGCGCACCGCGTCCGCCGTCGGCCGGGACATCCGGGGTGCCATCTTCGACCGGGTGCAGTCGTTCTCGGCCCGCGAAGTGGGCCAGTTCGGCGCGCCCTCGCTGATCACCCGGACGACCAATGACGTCCAGCAGGTCCAGATGCTGGCCCTGATGACGTTCACCCTGCTGGTGTCGGCGCCGATCATGTGCGTCGGCGGGATCATCCTGGCGCTCGGTCTGGACGTGCCGCTGTCCGGGGTGCTGATCGCGGTGGTGCCGACGCTGACCGTCTGCGTGACGCTGATCGTGCGCCGGCTGCGGCCGCTGTTCCGGTCGATGCAGGTGCGCCTCGACGCGGTGAACCGGGTGCTGCGCGAGCAGATCACCGGCAACCGCGTGATCCGCGCCTTCGTCCGGGACGAGTACGAGAAGGACCGGTTCCGCAAGGCCAACAGCGATCTCACCGAGATGCAGCTGAAGACCGGCAACCTGCTCGCGCTCATGTTCCCCGTGGTCATGACGACCGTGAACCTGTCGTCGATCGCCGTCGTGTGGTTCGGCGCGCATCGCATCGCGAGCGGCGGGATGCAGATCGGTGATCTGACCGCGTTCCTCGCCTATCTGATGCAGATCGTGATGTCCGTGATGATGGCCACCTTCATGTTCATGATGGTGCCGCGCGCGGAGGTCTGTGCCGAGCGCATCGAGGAGGTCCTCGACACGGAGAGCAGTGTCGTGCCGCCGGTGGCTCCCGTCTTCGAGCTGCGCCGGCACGGGCATCTGGAGGTCCGCGGGGTCGGCTTCTGCTACCCGGGCGCCGAGGAACCCGTACTGAAGTCCATCGATCTGGTGGCCCGCCCGGGCGAGACGACGGCCGTGATCGGCTCGACCGGCAGCGGAAAGTCCACCCTTCTGAGTCTGGTCCCGCGCCTGGTTGACACGACCGACGGCGAGGTCCTCGTCGACGGTGTCGACGTGTCGACCATCGACCCGGTACTGCTGGCCAAGACGGTCGGCCTGGTCCCGCAGAAGCCGTACCTCTTCGCGGGCACCGTCGCGACCAACCTCCGCTACGGCAATCCCGACGCGACGGACGAGGAGTTGTGGCACGCGCTGGAGGTGGCGCAGGCCAAGGGCTTCGTCGAGGGGCTGGAGAACGGACTGGACTCCCCCATCGCGCAGGGCGGCACAAACGTCTCCGGCGGTCAGCGGCAGCGGCTCGCTATCGCGCGGACGCTGGTGCAGCGGCCGGAGATCTACCTCTTCGACGACTCCTTCTCCGCCCTCGACTACGCGACCGACGCGGCGCTGCGGGCGGCGCTCTCGCAGGAGACCGCCGAGGCGACCGTGGTGATCGTGGCGCAGCGGGTGGCGACGATCAGGGACGCGGACCGGATCGTCGTACTCGACGAGGGCCGGGTCGTGGGGACGGGGCGCCATCACGAGTTGATGGCGGACAACGAGACGTATCGGGAGATCGTTCTCTCCCAGCTGACGGAAGCGGAGGCTGCCTGATGGCCGGGCCCATGGGGCGGATGATGGCCGGGACGGGCCCCGACGCCCGTTCGATGGACTTCAAGGTGTCCGGCAAGCGACTGATCGGCCAGTTCAGGCCGGAGCGGCTGACCATCGGCATCCTGCTGGTGTGTGTGGTGCTCAGCGTGGGGCTGAACGTGGTCGGGCCGAAGATCCTCGGCAACGCCACGGACCTGGTCTTCGCGGGCATCATCGGGCGGCAGATGCCGGCCGGGACGACCAAGGCGCAGGCCCTCCAGGCGATGCGCGACCGGGGCCAGGGTTCGGTCGCGGACATGCTGCAGAGCACGGACTTCACCCCGGGCAAGAGCATCGACTTCACCTCGGTGGGTCATGTGCTGCTGCTCGCGCTGGGCACGTTCCTGGTGGCCGGGCTGCTGATGGCGGTGGCGACCCGGATGGTCAACCGGGCGGTCAACCGGACCATGTTCCGGCTGCGCGAGAGCGTGCAGACGAAGATGTCGCGGCTCCCGCTGTCGTACTTCGACAAGCGGCAGCGCGGTGAGGTCCTCTCGCGCGCGACCAACGACATCGACAACATCGGGCAGACCCTCCAGCAGTCGATGGGCCAGCTCATCAACTCGGTGCTCACGATCATCGGCGTCCTCGCGATGATGTTCTGGGTGTCCTGGCTGCTCGCCCTGGTCGCGCTGGTGACCGTACCGCTGTCGTTCCTCGTCGCCACCCGCATCGGCAAGCGCTCGCAGCCGCACTTCGTGCAGCAGTGGCGCTCGACGGGCAAGCTCAACGCGCACGTCGAGGAGATGTACACCGGGCACACCCTGGTGAAGGTCTTCGGCCGCCAGGACGAGTCGGCACAACTCTTCGCCGAGCAGAACGACGCGCTGTACGAGGCGGGCTTCAAGGCGCAGTTCAACAGCGGTGTCATGCAGCCGCTGATGATGTTCGTGTCGAACCTCAACTACGTGCTGGTGGCCGTGGTCGGCGGCCTGCGGGTGGCGTCGGGCTCGTTGTCCATCGGTGACGTGCAGGCCTTCGTCCAGTACTCGCGCCAGTTCTCCATGCCGCTGACGCAGGTCGCGTCGATGGCGAACCTGGTCCAGTCCGGCGTCGCCTCGGCGGAACGGATCTTCGAACTCCTCGACGCGGAGGAGCAGGCGCCGGACCCCATGCCGAGCGAACGCCCCGCCGAACTCCGCGGCCTCGTCGCCCTGGAGCACGTCTCCTTCCGCTACGACCCCGACAAGCCGCTCATCGAGGACCTCTCGCTGACGGTGGAACCGGGCCACACGGTCGCGATCGTGGGCCCCACCGGCGCCGGCAAGACCACCCTCGTCAACCTCCTCATGCGGTTCTACGAGGTCTCCGGCGGGCGCATCACCCTCGACGGCGTCGACATCGCGCGGATGTCCCGGGACGAACTCCGCGCCGGCATCGGCATGGTGCTCCAGGACACCTGGCTGTTCGGCGGCTCCATCGCCGACAACATCGCGTACGGGGCCTCTCGCGAGGTCACCCGGGGCGAGATCGAGGAGGCGGCGCGGGCGGCGCACGCCGACCGGTTCGTCCGTACGCTGCCCGACGGCTACGACACGGTCATCGACGACGAGGGCACGGGCGTCAGCGCCGGTGAGAAGCAGCTCATCACCATCGCGCGGGCGTTCCTGTCCGACCCGACGATCCTGGTCCTCGACGAGGCGACGTCCTCCGTCGACACCCGTACGGAGGTCCTGATCCAGAAGGCCATGGCCAAACTCGCCCATGGCCGCACGTCGTTCGTGATCGCACACCGGCTCTCCACGATCCGGGACGCGGACACGATCCTGGTCATGGAGAACGGCTCCATCGTCGAACAGGGCGCGCATGCGGACCTGTTGGCGGCGGACGGGGCGTATGCGCGGCTGTACAAGGCGCAGTTCGCTCAGGCGGTGGCCGAGGTCGACTAAAAGATCCATAGAGAGTGCCACGAGGGGCCGTCGTGTGGGTGACGGCCCGGTGGGGGCTGGTCGCGCAGTTCCCCGCGCCCCTAAAGGCACCTCGGCTGGGGTCTTTTCAGGGGCGCGGGGAACTGCGCGACCAGCCCCCACCGGGCCGCAGCCGGGATCAATCCAGATAACCCCTCAGCTGATCCGCAAAGGCATGATCCCGCAGCTTGTTCAGCGTCTTGGACTCGATCTGCCGTATCCGTTCCCGAGTCACGCCAAAGATGCGGCCGATCTCCTCCAGCGTGCGTGGGCGGCCGTCCGCCAAGCCGTACCGCAGCTGTACGACCTTCCGCTCCCGCTCCCCCAGCGTCGACAACACCGCTTCAAGGTGCTGCCTGAGGAGGATGAACGCGGCCGACTCCACGGGGCTGGTGGCGTCGCCGTCCTCGATCAGGTCGCCGAGGGCAACGTCGTCCTCCTCCCCCACCGGCGCGTGCAGCGAAACCGGCTCCTGGGCCAGGCGGAGAACCTCGCTGACGCGCTCGGGCGCGAGGTCGAGATGGTCGGCCACCTCTTCCGGCGTCGGCTCGTAGCCGCGCTCCTGGAGCATCCGGCGCTGGACGCGGACGACCCGGTTGATGAGCTCGACGACGTGCACCGGGACGCGAATCGTGCGGGCCTGGTCGGCGAGGGCGCGGGACATGGCCTGGCGGATCCACCAGGTGGCGTAGGTGGAGAACTTGTAGCCGCGGGCGTAGTCGAACTTCTCAACTGCCCTGATCAGGCCGAGGTTTCCCTCCTGGACGAGGTCGAGCATGGTCAGCCCGCGCCCGACGTATCGCTTCGCCACCGACACGACGAGCCGCAGGTTCGCCTCGATCAGGCGGCGCTTGGCCATCCGGCCCATGACGACCAACTTGTCCAGGTCGAGGGCGAGTTGGCTGTCCAGGTCGGTCGCGCCGGCGAGCTTCTCCTCGGCGAACAGGCCGGCCTCGACGCGGCGGGCGAGGTCGACCTCCTCGGCCGCGGTGAGCAGCGGGATGCGGCCGATCTCGCGCAGGTACTGGCGGAACAGGTCCGAGGAGGGCGCGCCGTTGTCGGCGGCGACCCGGCCGCGGGGCCGTACGGCGGGCTCGGGGGCCTCGGCGGTCTCCACCGCTTCGGCCGTCGGTTCTTCGAGCTCGGGCGGGCTCTCCGGGTCCGCGGTTTCGGGGTGGTGCGCGGCACGGCTCTGCGGGGGGACGGTCGCGAGGACATCGGTCTCCGCTTCCGGTTCCGCGCCGTCCGTCGTGCTGGTCTCGGTCTGGTCGAGGGTCTGGGTCTGCACGGGGGCGACCTCCAGGATGATCGCTGCCAGGGGGTACGGCAGCGGTACTTCAGGGGCGGAGTGGGCGGCCTCGCCGCAATCCGTCCCGTACTCGATGAGCGGAACCGCGGGGGTGAAGGACCCGCTGGGAACGGATCGGCCGCGCTCCGAGGACTCAGGCACCGGAACCCAGTGTGGAGTACGACACATCGCCGCCACGAGGGGCGTGCGGTGACTTTTTGAGTCCGTCCCGTGACTACGTGCTCAGAGCGCTGTGGCGCCGTGCACCTGGAGTGCCTGGTCGTACTGCTGAAGTACCCACAACTCGTTCTGTACGGCGGCCAGTTCCGCCGAGTCTCCGTGGCTGCCGAGACGGGTGAGCGTGCCCTGGATGTCGCCGATGCGGCGCACGACGGCTCTTCGGCGGACGGTGACGAGCTGCTCGCCCGCGTAGTTCTCGTCGACCGTGCGGCGCATGATCGCCTCGACGGCCAGCTCGGTGACCATCGCGCGGACCGCGTCGTCCGGTGCCGCCTCGCGGACGCGGACGAGGTAGTCCTGGGGGTCCTGGAGGCCGTACTCGGCGCCGCCCGCCTCGATGATCGCCTCGCGTACGGCGGCGTAGGGCGGGGCGGTGAACTCGTCGACGCCGTACGCGTCGAAGGCCGGGGAGACCAACTCGGGGCGCTGGAGCGCGAGTTTGAGGAGTTCGCGTTCGGTGGCGAAGACCGGGTTGCGCAGGGTGAGGGCGGGGC
>NZ_JBXVPZ010000219.1:0-15731 GCF_057961495.1 Streptomyces sp. P5F9
CTCCACCTCACCGCCCCGCCAACGCCTTCTCCCCCGCCTTCCGCATCGCGTCCACCGGCGCGGGCCGACACCCCGTCATCTGTTCCACCTGAAGTACCGCCTGGTGCACCAGCAGGTCGAGCCCGCTCACCACCGCGCCGCCATAGCCGGACCAGCGGGCCGCGAGGTCCGTGGGCCAGGGGTCGTAGAGGACGTCGAAGAGGGTGGCGGGGCGTTCCGGCACCGTGGAGGAGAGGGCGTCTGTCGTGCCGGCCGGCGTGGTGGCGAAGACCAGGGGTGCGCGCAGCCCTTCCGCCGCGTCCGCCCAGTCCGCCGTGCGCACCTCTACATCCAGCCGCTTGCCCCACTGCCGCATCTCCGCCGCGCGGGCCTCGCTGCGGACGTAGGCGACGACCTCGCCGGTGCAGATGCGGGCGAGGGCGGCGAGGGCGGAGGAGGCGGTGGCGCCGGCGCCCAGGATCGCGGCGGAGTCGACCTGTTCGATGCCGTGTTCGCGGAGGGCGGCGACCATGCCGGGGATGTCGGTGTTGTCGCCGACTCGGCGGCCGTCCTCCGTGAAGACGACGGTGTTGACCGCGTCCACCGACGCCGCCGTCTCGCTGATCTCGTCGAGCAGCGGTATCACGGCCCGCTTCAGAGGCATCGTCAGCGACAGGCCCGCCCACTCCGGGCCCAGGTCCTTGAAGAACCCGGGAAGGGCCCCCTCGTCCACGTCGAAGCGGTCGTAGGACCAGCCGTCCAGCCCCAGCTCCCCGTATGCCGCGCGATGCAGCACCGGGGAGAGGGAGTGGGCGATGGGGGAACCGAGCACGGCGGCGCGGCGGGCGTCAGTTGCCCGAGGTGGCATTGAACTTTTCCTTGAGTGCCTGGAATTCGGCGTACGTCTTGGCGAATTCGGTCTTGTTCTCGCCGTCGGTCGCCACGAAGTAGATCCAGCCGTCATGGGTCGGATTCAGTGCCGCTGCCAGAGCCTCGTCACCGGGGTTGTCGATGGGACCGGGCGGCAAGCCCTTTTGGGTGTAGGTGTTGTACGGGTCCTTGTTGCTGTTGATCGCGGACTCGCTGATGTGGATGTTGCTCTGACCCTTCAGGTAATTGAAGGTCGAGTCGAATTGCAGGTATCGGTTCGTCTCGGTGTTCGTGGTCTTGAGACGGTTGTAGACCACTTCGGCCATCTTGCGGAAGTCCTCGTGCGTCTTGCCCTCGGCCTGGACGAGGCTCGCGACCGTGATGACCTGCAGCGGGTCTTCCAGATTGAGTGCCTTGGCCTTTGCCTCAAGGTCGATCGCGCCGTATTTGTCGCTGGCCTGGGCGACCATCTGCTTGAGGACCGCTTCGGGTTTCATACCCTTTGCGGCGCCATATGTGCCGGGGTAGAGGAAGCCCTCCAGCGGGTCCTTGATGTCTTTGTTGCTGTTCGCCCAGCTGGGCAGCCCGAGCGACTTGTAATCCTTCTTGGCGACGGCCTTGGTGGTGCCGTCGGAAACCTGGAGTTTCTTGTCGATCGCCGCGTAGATCTTGGAGTTCCGCCAGCCCGTGGGGACGATCAGATTGTCCTGGCTCTTGGGGTCGAGCATCAGCTTGACGGCGCTCGCGGCGGACATTTCCTTCTTGAGGAGAAAGACGCCGGCCTGGATCTTCTTGCCATCGGGATTCTGCGACTGGGCGACGACGAACGCGTCGACGCTCTTCACGACGCCCTGTTTCTTCAGCTCCTGGCCGATGGTGTAGCCGCCGGCCCCCTTGGGGATGGTGACGCTCACCGATCCGGTGCCGTCGCCCGCGTAGTCGGGGGCCGTGCCGAAACGATTTTGGTAGAACTGCCAGCCGAAGTAGCCGACAGTGCCCAGGCCGCCGCCGAACACCAGGACGACCACGAGGCAGGCGCAGCCGTTGCGACGCTTCCTCTCCTTGCCGCCTTTGTCCTTGCCTTTGCCGCCCTTGCCCCGTCGGCGCCCGTCCGGCTCGTCGTCGGCCTCGTCCTCATCGTCGCCGCCACCCGCGAAGAACGCGTGTTCGCCCTGATCGGGCCCCGGGTCCCAGTCCGTCTGCTCCGGTTCCGGCTCGGTGCGTCGCTTGCCCGGCGGTTCGGGCGGCGGGAAGGCGTCGGGCGTGCCGTAGAAATCGGGCTGCTGTTCGCCATAGGCAGCGGCCTGTTGCCCGTACGGGTCGACAGGATCTGCGGCGTAGGGGACATGAGCGGGCGCGCCGGTGCCGTCCCAGCCGCCCTGCTGATATTGCTGCTGCTGAGCGGCGTACTGCTGATGGCTCTGATCGGCGTACTGCTGCTGGTCGGCCCACTGCTGCTGGTCGGGGTAGTGCGGGTTGCCCTGTTCGTCGTAGACCGGGTACTGCTGCTGCGCCTGACCGTAGTCGGCCTGCTGGCCGTGGCCCCAGTCGCCGTACTGCTGCGGCTGCTGCGGCTGTTCCGGATAGTGCTGCGGCTGGCCGCCGTAGGAGGACTGCTGCCCCACCTGGGCCTGCTGTCCTTCCCATCCGACGTCCCCGAACAACGGGTCCTCCGGATGCCACGGTTCGGAGCCTGGGCTCCGGCCATACTCAGTCATCGATCCCCTAGAGCCGCGAGGCGGCGGTCGCGGCGCTTGCGGCTCCGGCTCCCGTCCCGCCTCTTGCTGTGCCATGGCTGTTCGAACACCATCGCATCGCGCGGAACGTTACCGTATCGCGATCAGATGACCACTTCGACGCCCTCGCCGGGTGGTTTACCTGACACCCGTTCGGATTCCAGCGCCTGCTGGAGGATGATGACCGCGGCCGCCTGGTCGATGACCGACCGGCCCTTCTTGGACTTCACCCCTGAGGCGCGCAGTCCCTGACTGGCCGTCACCGTGGTCATCCGTTCGTCCAACAGTCTGACCGGTACCGGGGCGATGCCCTTCGCGAGTTCCTGGGCGAAGGCCCGGACCTTCACCGCGGCCGGTCCCTCGCCCCCCTTGAGGGAGCGCGGGAGGCCGACGACGACTTCGATCGGTTCGTACTCCTCGGCGAGTTGCTTCAGCCGGCGGTGCGCCGCCGGGATGTCGCGGCCGGGGACCGTCTCGACGGGAGTGGCGAGGATCCCGTCGGGGTCGCACGAGGCGACCCCGATCCGGGCGTCCCCGACGTCGATCGCGAGTCGACGTCCTCTTCGCATGTTCGCGGCCGTTTCTTACTTGGCCGTGTCGGCGACGAGGCGTTCGACGGCGTCCACGGCCTCGCCGACCGCGGCCGGGTTCTGGCCGCCGCCCTGGGCCACGTCCGGCTTGCCGCCACCGCCGCCGCCGAGGGTCTTGGCGGCCGCGCGGACCAGGTCGCCGGCCTTGAGACCGCGCTCGCGGGCGCCTTCGTTGGTGGCGATGACCGTGAGCGGCTTGCCGTTGTTGACCGTGAAGAGGGCTACGACGGCGGCGCGTCCGCCCTGGATACGGCCGCGCACGTCGAGGACCAGCTTGCGCAGGTCGTCGGCGCTCGTGCCGTCCGGCACCTGACCGGTGACGACGGCGAGGCCGTGCACGTCCTTGGCGGACTCGACGAGACCGGCGGCAGCCTGAAGCACCTTCTCGGCGCGGAACTTCTCGATCTCCTTCTCGGCGTCCTTCAGCTTGCCGAGCATCGCGGAGACCTTCTCCGGCAGCTCCTCCGGACGGCCCTTGACCAGCTCCTGGAGCTGGGCCACGACCGTGTGCTCCCGGGCGAGGAAGTTGTAGGCGTCGACACCGACGAGCGCTTCGATACGGCGCACTCCGGAGCCGATCGACGACTCGCCGAGCAGCTTGACCAGGCCGAGCTGGGAGGTGTTGTGCACGTGCGTGCCGCCGCACAACTCCTTGGAGAAGTCGCCGATGGTGACGACGCGGACCCGCTCGCCGTACTTCTCGCCGAACTCGGCGATGGCGCCCTGCTTCTTGGCCTCGTCGAGGCTGAGGATCTCGGCGTGCACGTCCAGGTCGCGGGCGAGCACCTCGTTGATCTTCTGTTCGACGTCGGTCATCACGGCCGTGGGAACCGCGGACGGCGAACCGAAGTCGAAGCGGAAGCGGCCGGGCTGGTTCTCGGAACCGGCCTGCGCGGCCGTCGGACCGAGGGCGTCACGCAGCGCCTGGTGGGTGAGGTGGGTGGCCGAGTGGGCGCGGGCGATGGCGGTGCGGCGGCGGATGTCGATCGCGGCCTCGGCCTTCGCGCCGACGGTGACCTCACCGAACTGGACGACGCCCTTGTGGACGTAGACGCCCGGGACCGGCTTCTGGCAGTCGCGGATCTCGATCACGGCACCGGACTCGACCTTGATGCGGCCGGTGTCGCCGATCTGGCCGCCGCCCTCGGCGTAGAAGGGGGTGCGGTCGAGGACGATCTCGACCTCGTCGCCCTCGGTCGCGGCCGGGGAGGAGACGCCGTCGACGAGGATGCCGACGATGGTGGACTCGCCCTGGGTGTCCGAGTAGCCGATGAAGTCCGTCTCGCCGGCCTTGTCGGCGATCGCGCGGTAGGCACCGACGCCCGCGTGGCCGGTCTTCTTGGCCTGCGCGTCGGCCTTGGCCTGGTCGCGCTGCTGCTTCATCAGGCGCCGGAAGCCGTCCTCGTCCACGGAAAGGCCCTGTTCGGCGGCCATTTCGAGGGTGAGGTCGATCGGGAAGCCCCAGGTGTCGTGGAGCAGGAACGCCTTGTCGCCGGCGAGGACCTTGCCGCCGGACTGCTTGGTGTCGGCGATGGCGGTGTCGAGGATGTTGGTGCCGGCCTTCAGCGTCTTGACGAAGGCGGCCTCCTCGGCGAGGGCCACGGTCTCGATGCGCTGCCGGTCGGTGACGAGCTCGGGGTACTGCTGGCCCATCATCGCGATGACGGTGTCGATGAGGTCCTTGACGACCAGACCCGTGGCACCGAGGAGCCGCATGTTGCGGATGGCGCGGCGCATGATGCGGCGCAGGACGTAACCGCGGCCCTCGTTGCCGGGGGTCACGCCGTCGCCGATGAGCATCACGGACGTGCGCATGTGGTCGGTGACCACGCGCAGGGAGACGTCGGACTCGTGCGAGTCGCCGTACTCGACGCCGGTCAGCTCGGTGGCCTTCTTGATGACGGCCATGGAGGTGTCGATCTCGTACATGTTCTGCACGCCCTGCAGGATCATCGCGAGGCGCTCCAGGCCGAGGCCCGTGTCGATGTTCTTGCTGGGCAGCTCGCCGAGGATCTCGAAGTCCTCCTTGCCGATGCCCTCGCCGCGCTCGTACTGCATGAAGACGAGGTTCCAGATCTCCACGTACCGCTCGTCGTTGACGGCCGGGCCGCCCTCGACGCCGAACTCGGGGCCGCGGTCGTAGTTGATCTCGGAACACGGACCGCAGGGTCCGGGGACGCCCATCGACCAGTAGTTGTCCTTCTTGCCGAGGCGCTGGATGCGCTCGGCCGGGACGCCGATCTTCTCGCGCCAGATGGTCTCGGCCTCGTCGTCGTCGAGGTAGACCGTGATCCACAGGCGCTCGGGGTCGAGGCCGTAACCACCCTTGTCCTGGGGCGAGGTGAGCAGCTCCCAGGCGTAGGTGATGGCGCCTTCCTTGAAGTAGTCGCCGAAGGAGAAGTTGCCGCACATCTGGAAGAACGTGCCGTGCCGCGTGGTCTTGCCGACCTCTTCGATGTCTGGCGTGCGCACGCACTTCTGCACGCTGGTGGCGCGCGGCCACGGCGGCTTGACCTCGCCGAGGAAGTACGGCTTGAAGGGGACCATGCCGGCGGGGACCAGGAGCAGAGTCGGGTCGTCCGCGATGAGCGACGCCGAGGGGACGACGGTGTGGCCGCGCTCCTCGTAGAAGCTCAGCCAGCGGCGGCGGATTTCAGCCGACTCCATCAGTGGTCCTCATTCCGGTTGTACGAGTACGTCGTCCTGTCGTTTCTTTCGACGGACATGGGGGTGTTGCGGTTCTCGATGGCGATGTGCTGCCGGGGCGCCGGGAGTTCGGGGTCGACCGCGGCGTTGATCCCCAGCGCGTCGCCGAGTTCGGCCTCGCGCTGGGCCATGCCCGCGCGGACGTCGAGTGCGAAGTGCACCGCGCTGTCCTTGAGTTTGTGGCCCGCTTCGAGCGCCTTGTTGGCCGCGGACACGGCGAGGTGCTCGGGGGTCAGCTGCTTCAGCTTGCGATTGACCTTGGTGGTCGCCCAGACACCGGCGGCTACGCCCGTGCCGAACCAGAACGTACGGCGGAACATCGCTCGGTCAGTCCTTCTTCCGGGTGCGCTTGCCCCGCCGCCCGGCCGGGACGGTACGGCCCACGATCACCGTACGACGGGACGCCCCGGACGGCGCCGGCACGCCCTCGCGGCGGCCGCCCAGGGCCCGGCGGACGCCGTAGCCGAAGGCCGCGACCTTGACGAGGGGGCCGCCGAAGGTGGAGGCGACGGTGGTGGACAGTGCGGAGGCGTTCGAGGTGACTTCCTGGACGTCGGAGGCGATCGCGTCGACCCGGTCGATCTGGGTCTGCGCGGAGCGCACCGCCGCGGAGGCGTCCGCCAGCAGCGGCACGGCCTGGTCGGTGACGTCCGCGACCAGCTTGGTGGTCGCCTTGAGCGTCTGGGCCAGCCTCACCAGTGCGACGGCGAGGAACGAGACCAGGATCGCCCAGAAGACGGCCACCAGGATCCCGGCCACCTCTCCACCGGACACTGTGCGCACCCACTTCCCGCTCGCTCGCGAAAATCAATAATGCGCCGAGCCTATCGCGATGAGGGTGGCGCTCCGTACCGCATTACCGCCCCGCGCACACTGGAGTTGCGCGAAGCGATTGTACGGACTGAATACGGTTCAGTACGCTCCGTATTCCATGCGAGCTTCCCATGGCGGCGACGCCACCACGGACGGCAATCTGCCCCTCGAACCCGACCGGTTCGTGGGCCGCTCGGCCGAACTCACCGAGCTGGCGCGGGCGCTCGGCGCTTCACGTCTGGTCACGGTGACCGGGCCCGGCGGGGTCGGCAAGTCACGGCTCGCGGCCCACGCGGCGGCCCGGTCCGCTCCCTCGGACGGCGTGTGGCGGGTGGAGCTGGCGCCGGTGCGCGATCCGGAACTCGTGGACTTCGCGGTCGTAGAAGCGCTGGGGCTGACGGATCACACCGCGCGGTTGCCGCGCGAGGCGTTGCTCGCTCATCTGACGGAGCGTCAACTGTTGTTGGTGCTGGACGGGTTCGAGCATCTGGTGGATGTGTGTGCCGAGCTGGTTGCCGAGTTGCTCGGGCGGGTGCCGGGGCTGCGGGTGCTCGCGGTGGGGCGGCGGCCGTTGGAGCTGGCGGGTGAACGGGTCGTCGCGGTGGCGCCGTTGGGCGAGGACGAGGCGGTGGAGCTGCTCGCCGACCGGGCCGCGCAGCAAGGGGTCGCCCTCGATGAAGACGCCCCGGACGTACGGGAGTTGTGCCGGCGGCTCGACGGGATTCCCCTTGCCGTCGAGCTGGCGGCGGGGCGGCTGCGGGCGCTGTCGCCCGGGGAGGTGCTGGCACGGTTCGACGACCGGTTCCGGCTGCTGGCCGGCGGGCGGCGGGACGCGCTGCCCCGGCACCAGACGCTGCGGACGGCGATCGGCTGGAGCCACGAACTGTGCACGCCCGAGGAGCGGTTGCTGTGGGCACGGCTGTCGGTGTTCGCCGGGCGCTTCGATCTGGAGGCCGCCGAGTACGTGTGCGGCGGCGACGGCCTGCCCTCGGACGGCGTCCTCGACGTGCTCTCCGAACTACTCGCGCAGTCCGTGGTCGTCCGCGAGGAGACGGCGACGGGCGTGCGCTACCGGATGCTCGACACGATCCGGGCCTACGGCGCCGACTGGCTGGAGGCGACCGGGGACGCGGCCCGGCTGCGGCGCAGACACCGCGACTGGTATCTGGGGCTGGCCACTTGGTGCGAGCTGGACTGGTTCTCACCGCGCCAGGGCGAGGTCGCCGCGCGGGTCGAGGCGGAGCTGCCGAATCTGCGCGGTGCCCTGGAGTACTGCCTGACCGAGCCGGACGAGACGCATCTGGGCCAGTACCTCGCGGGCTCGCTGTGGTTCTACTGGGCGGGCTGCGGACGCCTCGCGGAGGGCAGGCACTGGCTGGAGCAGGCCGTGCAGCTGGACGCCGAGGACACGGCGAACGACCAGTCACGACTGAAGGCCCTGTGGGTGCTCGGCTATGTGGCGATCCTCCAGGGCGACACCGTGCCCGCGCTGGCCGCGCTCCAGGAGTGCCGCGAGGAGGCGGACGAGGCCGCGAACCCCACGGCGGTCGCCTACGCCGAACACCGCACCGGCTGCCTGGCGTTGGTCACGGACGACATGCCACGCGCGGAGACGCTGCTGCGCTCGGCGCTCGACCGCTACCAGCAGATCGGCGAGCTCAACAGCAATGTGCTGATGGGCCAGGTCGAGCTGGCCATGACCCGGGCGTTCCAGGGCGACTTGGCGGACGCGGTGAAGCTGTGCGAGGACGTCCGGCGCGTGTGCGAGGACCACGGCGAGCGCTGGACCCGCGCGTACGCGCTGTACGTCCTGGCCTACGCCGCCTGGAGCGACGGCGAACTCCCGCTCGCGCGCGACCTGTTGGCGGACTGCCTGGGCAGCGCGCACGGCTTCCGCGATCTGCTCGGCTCGGTGCTCGCCGTCGAGCTGCTGGCCCTCGTCACGGTGGCGGAGGGCGATGCCGCCGAGGCCGCGCTGCTGCAGGGTGCGGCGGGCGGGATGTGGCCGTCGGTGGGGCTGCCGCTGTTCGGCTCGGCGTACTACAACGCGCCGCACGAGCTGTGCGAGGCGATGGCCCGCGAGCGGCTCGGCGACGAGCGGTACGCGGAGTGCGTACGGGAGGGGGCGCGGCTGGGCCGGGAGGCGGCCGTGGCGCGGGCGCTGGGGCCGTCGCGGTCACTGGACGCGGTGCCGGTGCCGCGCGGCCCGGTGCGGCCCGCGACCGTGAGTGCGGACATGCGAAAGCCCGCCGCCTCGCCCACCCGTAAGGGCGGGGAGACGACGGGCTGACGCAGAGGTGGTGCTACGTCCGTGAGGTGATCAGCGGGCGTAGTACTCGACGACGAGCTGCTCGTCGCAGATCACCGGGATCTCCTTGCGGTTCGGCTCGCGGTCCAGGCGGAACGCCAGGGCGCCGAGGTTCACCTGGAGGTAGCGCGGGATCTCGCCGTCGGGGGCGAAGCCACCGGCGCGGGAGACCTCGAACAGCGTCTTGCTGCGGCTGCGCTCGCGGACCATGACGACGTCCTCGGGCTTGACGCGGAAGGACGGCTTGTCGACCTTCTGGCCGTTGACCTCGATGTGGCCGTGGACGACCATCTGGCGGGCCTGGTAGATCGTGCGGGCGATGCCCGAACGAAGGACCAGCGCGTCGAGACGACGCTCCAGCTCGATGATCAGGGCCTCACCGGTCTTGCCCTGGACCTTGGAGGCACGCTCGTAGGCGCGGACGAGCTGGCGCTCGGACACGTCGTACTGCGCGCGCAGACGCTGCTTCTCCAGCAGACGGACCTTGTAGTCCGAGTTCTGCTTGCGGCCACGACCGTGCTCACCCGGCGGGTAGGGACGGGCCTCGAAGTACTTGACGGCCTTCGGGGTCAGCGCGATGCCGAGGGCACGCGACTTCTTGACCTTGGGGCGGGACTGATTCGCCACGATGTCTCTCTCTGTCTGTCGGCTTGTCAGGGTGGTGAGGGAGGTCGCATCCGCAGCCGGGGAAACCCGTCGGGCCCCTTGCGGGACCTGGTGGGCAGCCGCTCCCCTGATCTGGGCACTACGTGCAGCACGCGAGTGGCCCACCGACCGGTTCCGTCCTGCGACGGATGGTGGTGGGCTGCCCGCGACACCGTTCGAACGGTGCGCGACGCTCCTGGAGCCGGTCCGAAAACCGGGACTCCGGCTGACCGTCCCGTTCTGACAGCACGGGACACAGCACTTCGGGGGATTCTACAGGGTGCTCAGGACCGCTTACGACCAAGGTGCTTCCGGGTCCACTCCACGGCGTCCGCGTACCGCGCCTCCGCGCCGTGGCGGGTCGGCTCGTAGTACTCGCGGTCCTTCAGCTCCTCCGGGGCGTACCGCTGCTCGGCGATGCCCTCGGGCAGGTCGTGCGGGTAGACGTATCCCTGGGCATGCCCGAGCTTGGCCGCGCCCTTGTAGTGCCCGTCCCGCAGATGCATGGGCACCGGGCCCGCGTGCCCCTTGCGTACGTCCTCCATGGCGGCGCCGATCGCCGTGGTCGCCGCGTTCGACTTGGGCGCGAGGGCGAGCGCGATGGTGGCGTGGCTGAGGGTCAGCGCGGCCTCCGGAAAGCCGATCATCGCTACAGCCTGGGCAGCGGCGACCGCGATCGGCAGCGCGTTGGGATCGGCGAGGCCGATGTCCTCGCTCGCGGAGATCATCAGGCGGCGGGCGATGAAGCGGGGGTCCTCGCCGGCCTCGATCATGCGGGCCAGGTAGTGCAGGGCCGCGTCGACGTCGGAGCCGCGGATGGACTTGATGAGGGCGCTGGCCACGTCGTAGTGCTGGTCGCCGTCGCGGTCGTACTTCACCGCCGCGCGGTCGACCGTCTCCTCCAGGGTCTGGAGGGTGATGTCCGGCTCGCCCTTGTCGAGGGCGGCTCCGGCGGCGGCCTCCAGGGCGGTCAGCGCGCGGCGGGCGTCGCCGCCGGCGATGCGCAGCAGGTGGTTCTCGCTGTCCTCGGGGAGGGCGACCGCGTCCTTCAGGCCTCGCTCGTCGGACAGCGCGCGGCGGAGCAGGGCGCGCAGGTCGTCGTCCGTGAGGGGTTCGAGGGTGAGGAGGAGCGATCGGGAGAGCAGCGGGGAGATCACCGAGAAGTACGGGTTCTCCGTGGTCGCCGCGATCAGGGTGATCCAGCGGTTCTCGACGGCAGGGAGCAGGGAGTCCTGCTGGGCCTTGCTGAAGCGGTGGATCTCGTCGAGGAAGAGGACGGTCTCCTTGCCGAAGCCGCCGGTGGCGCGGCGGGCGCCGTCGATGACCGCGCGGACCTCCTTGACGCCGGCGGTGATCGCGGACAGCTCCACGAAACGCTTGTTGGTGGCCTTGGACACGACGTAGGCGAGGGTCGTCTTGCCGGTGCCGGGCGGGCCCCAGAGGAGCACCGAGGAAGCTCCGGCCGGGCCGCCCGATCCCTCGCCGACCAGTCGGCGCAGGGGCGAGCCCGGCTTCAGCAGGTGCTGCTGGCCCACGACCTCGTCGAGGGTGCGCGGGCGCATCCGTACCGCCAGGGGACTGCTGGACGGATCCTTCTCCTGGCGTTCTTCGGCTGCGGCGGTGAAAAGGTCGGGCTCCACATCGAAAACCCTATGTCACGCCACTGACAATCCGGTCGGGCCGGGGTCAGGCCCAGAGCTGGGTGCCCCAGCGGGTCAGGATCAGCATGGCGATGATGCCGACGTGGGTGACCGGGAGGACCCAGGTGAACTCGCCCAGGAAGTTCTTGACCGGGCGCGGGGCCTTCAGGAAGTCGTTGCGGATGTTGAACGACGTGACATACCAGAACATGGTGATCGTGGCGACCCAGGCCAGCGAGCACCACAGGCACAGCGCGTTGATCCGGTACAGCGACTGGAACTGCAGCCAGGTGCAGAAGGCCACCCCGAAGAGCGTGCCGAAGTTGAAGGTCAGCCAGTACCAGCGCGGGAACTGGACCCGGGTCAGCAGGCTGATCCCGACGCAGATGACGATGCCGTAGGCGACCAGGCCGAGCATCGGGTTCGGGAAGCCGAAGGCTGCGGCCTGCTTGCTCTCCATGACGCTGCCGCAGGACACGATCGGGTTGATGCTGCAGCTCGGGGTGAACGTCTTCCCGGCGAGCTTGCCCTCAAGGATCTTGAACTTGTCGATCGTGATGACCCAGGCGGCGAGCAGTCCGGCCGCTCCGGTGATCACCAGCAACAGGGCGAAGGCCCGGCTGCTGCCCACCGTGCGCGGCTCTGCGGCCGTGTGCTCCGGTTCGGAGTCGGTGGAGACGTCCTTCACTGTCGTCTTGCTCATCACGCCGATCCGTCACTTGAGAGTTGGACCTTCTTCGGGCAGGGCCATTGTGCCGCACGAGCACCTCTGTCCACCGTTCGATGGACATAAGGAAGTACGCACGGTCGTCCCTGAGCGCTCGATTCCGGACGATGCTCATGGCATGACAACACAGGCGAACGAACTCGCAGTGGATGTGCGGGGGCTGCGCAAGCAGTACGGGGACGTGACCGCCGTGGACGGAATCGACCTGGAGATCCGCACGGGAGAGGTGTTCGGCCTGCTCGGACCCAATGGGGCGGGCAAGAGCACCACGGTCGAGATCCTCCAGGGCAACCGCGGCCGGGACGCGGGTGAGGTGTCGGTGCTCGGCTCGGACCCGGCGACGGGCACACGCGCGTGGCGTTCGCGGGTCGGAATCGTCTGGCAGGACGAATCGGCACCCGCGGAGTTGACGGTCGGCGAGACGGTACGGCACTTCGCGCGCTACTACCCCCGCCCGCGCGACCCGGAGGAGGTCATCGGCCTGGTCGGTCTGGAGGCCAAGGCGGACAGCCGGATCAAGGCCCTGTCGGGCGGCCAGCGCAGGCGTCTCGACGTGGCCCTCGGGGTGATAGGCGGCCCCGATCTCCTCCTCCTGGATGAGCCGACGACCGGCTTCGACCCGGCGGCCCGGCGCCAGTTCTGGGACCTGATCCGCAAGCTCGCCGACGAGGGCACCACGATCCTCCTCACCACCCACTACCTGGAGGAGGCGGAGAACCTGGCCGACCGCCTGGCCATCGTCGCCAAGGGCCGTGTGGTCGCCGAGGGCGAACCGGCCGCCCTGCGCGAACGCCACGGCACCGGAGCCACGGTCGAGTGGACGGACCTGGACGGCACCCCGCGCGCGGAGCACACGGAGACTCCTACCAAGGTCGTAGCCGAACTCATGCACCGCTTCGACGGGGAGATCCCCGGGCTGCTGGTGAGCCGCCCCACCCTGGAGGACGTCTACCTCCGGCTGACCGGACAGGAGGACGCGCGATGAGCACGACGACGAGCACGACCGCCGTACGGGACCGGACGAGGGCCTCCGGAGAGCGGCTGCCCAGCGCCTGGGGGCTCGGGCTGTGGCGCGGGTCGCTGGAACTCAAACAGTTCTTCCGGCAGCGCGACCAGGTGGTGTTCACCTTCGCCTTCCCGGTCGTCTTCCTCTTCCTCTTCGCGTCGATCTTCAAGGACGACGTCCGGGGCGCGGGCATCAATGCCTCGCAGCTCTACGTCCCGGCGATGATGGCCGCAGGCATCATGTCGACGAGTTTCCAGTCCCTCGGCATCTCGATCGCGATCGAACGCGACGAGAAGGTGCTGCGCCGGTTGCGCGGCACGCCGATGCCACCGGCCGCGTACTTCCTCGGCAAGATCTGGCTGGTTCTGGTCACGGGCCTGATGGAGACGGCGATCCTGCTCCTGGTGGGCACCACGCTCTACGACGTGGATCTGCCCTCGTCCGCGGTGAAGTGGCTGGACTTCGGGTGGATCTTCGTGCTCGGTCTGACGGCGTGCGCGCTGCTCGGCATCGCGGTCAGCTCGGTCCCGAAGTCCGGCAAGAGCGCGACCTCCGTGGTCGTACTGCCCTTCCTGGTCCTTCAGTTCATCTCCGGGGTGTACATCTCCATCGACACCATCCCGGACTGGATGCTCAACATCGGGGCCCTGTTCCCGCTGAAGTGGATGTGCCAGGGGCTGCGCGGGGTGTTCCTGCCCTCGTCGGCGCAGGTGCTGGAGCAAGCCGGGAGCTGGGAGTTCGGGAAGGTCGCGCTGGTGCTGGGGGCATGGTGCGTCGGAGGATTGCTGCTGTGCCTGCTGACCTTCCGGTGGAAGAACCGGCGCGACGGATGAACGTGCCCCACGGGGCGTCGGGCTCGTACACCTGGGACCGCTCCTTCCGGCTCTGGGACACGTACTTCGCCCTGATCTGGCTGGCCACCCTGGTGTTCGTGCTCGGCACGAGCCGGCCGGGGTGGCCGGTACGCGTCACGGCGGCCGCACTGCTCGTCCCACTGATCCCTCTCTATGTCTGGATAGGCCGCCCGGTCCTCCAAGGCGACCCACCCGACGAACGCCGGGCGGTCGGCTACCTCATCGCGGAGATGGCGCTGTTCCTGCCCTCCGCGGTCCTGGTCGGCGAGACCCGGCTACTGGCCTTCGCCCTCGTCCCGCCCTGCTTCATGGTGCTGCGGCTGCGCTGGGCCCTGATCGCGGTGACCGTGATCAACATCGCGCCCGTGATCGGCTGGACACTGCTGTGGTGGCCGGGAGCCCAGGACGTGTTCTTCAATTCCGTCTTCGCGGTGGTCACCCTGGTCTTCTCGATGGCCCTCGGCACCTGGATCATCCGCGTCATCGAACAGAGCCAGGAGCGCGCGGAGTTGATAGCCGAGCTGGACGCCAGCCGCCACGAGGTCTCCCGACTGTCGTCGGCCCACGGCGCGTTGGCCGAACGGGAGCGGATGGCCCGCGAGATCCACGACACCCTCGCCCAGGGCTTCACCAGCCTGCTGATGCTGGCCCAGGCGGTGGAGGCGGAGCTGGACGACGATCTGCCGCAGGCCAGGCGGCACTTGGCCCTCATGGACGAGACGGCCCGGCAGAACCTCGCCGAGGCCCGCGCCCTGGTCGCCGGCGGCACACCGGCCGACCTGGAGGGCGTGTCCCTCTCGGACGCCCTGCGCCGGCTCGCCGCCCGCCATGACGCGACACTCCACGTCACCGGGCCGGTACGCGCGTTGCCCGCCGGGCCGGAGGTGGTGGCCCTGCGCTCCTGCCAGGAAGCGCTCGCCAACACCCGCAAGCATGCGGGGAGTTCGGCGAAGGTGAGCCTCTCGTTGATGTACACCGACGAGCAACTCACCGTGTCCGTACGGGATGACGGGTGCGGGTTCGATCCGGGGGCGGTGTGCGGTGGCTACGGTCTGGCGGGGCTGCGGACGCGGGCGGCGGAGGCGGGTGGGACGGCGGTGGTGCGGAGTGCGGTGGGCGAGGGGACGACGGTGACGGTACGGCTGCCGGTATCGCCCGCATCACCTGAATCCCCTGTATCGCCGGTATCGCTTCTGAGGAGTTCTCGATGATCCGGATCGTCCTCGCCGACGACCATCCCGTCGTACGGGAAGGCCTGCGCGCCATGCTCAGCGCCGAACCGGACCTCGATGTCGTCGCCGACGCCTCCAGTGGGCCACAGGCGGAGGCCCTGGCCGCCGAACTCCGCCCCGACATCGTCCTGATGGACCTGCGCATGCCGGACGGCGGGGGTGTCGACTCCATCGTGCGGATGAGTGCGGCGGGGTTGCCGTGCCGGGTGATCGTCCTCACCACGTACGAGACCGACCGGGACATTCTGCGGGCCGTGGAGGCGGGGGCGGCGGGTTATCTGCTGAAGGATCTGCCGCGCGGTGAACTGGCCGACGCGGTACGGGCCGCGGCGCGGGGCGAGACCGTGTTGGCGCCTTCTGTGGCCGCGCGGTTGGTGGACCAGTTGCGGACGAAGCCGGAGCGGCCTCGGTTGTCCGAGCGGGAGATCGCGGTGTTGCGGTTGGTGGCGGAGGGGTGCACCAACGCGGAGATCGGGCGGCGGTTGTACATCGGGGAGTCGACGGTGAAGACCCATCTGCTGCGGGTTTTCGGCAAGTTGGGCGTCGATGACCGGACGGCCGCTGTGACGAGTGCGATGCGGTACGGGCTGCTGGACTGAGGATTCTCGCCCCCGCCGCCCCTACC
>NZ_JBXVPZ010000220.1:0-15660 GCF_057961495.1 Streptomyces sp. P5F9
CCCGACCCACACCCCGATTGTTAGCCTCGGTCATGGCCAGTTTCCCCCTGTCCCGTCATGGATCGCGATGAGCGCGGTCGCCGCCGCCTCCTTCCCGCTCGGTGCCGGGACCACGCTTGCCGAGCTCGCTCAGGACCCACACGCACGGCTGGCGCGGCTTCGTGAGAGTGAACCCGTGTCCTGGTTGCCGGAGTTGGGCGGCTGGCTGGTCACGCGGCGGGACCTCGCGTTGGCTGTGATGCGGGACGCGGCCACCTTCACCGTGGACGACCCGCGCTTCTCCACCGCTCAGGTCGTCGGCCCGAGCATGCTGTCCCTCGACGGGGAGCGGCACGCCCGTCACCGTGAACCCTTCACCGCGCCCTTCCGACCCCGCGAAGTCCGGGACGGCTTCGCCTCGTTCATCGAGGGCGAGACCGACCGACTCGTCACGGAACTGCTGCCGGCGGGCGCCGGTGAACTGCGGCGCGCCTTCGCCGGCCCGCTCGCGGTCGCCGTCGTGACCGAGGCACTCGGGCTGACCGGTACCACCCCGGACACGGTCCTCTCCTGGTACGACGCCATCGTGCGGGCGGTCTCGGACATCACGGCCGGCCACGAGGCGGGAGCCGCCGGCACCAAGGCGTACGCGGAACTGCGCGCCTCCGTCGAAGCCACCGTCGCCGACCGGGGCGGAGCCTCGCTCCTCGGCTCCGCCGCCGGACACCTCACACTCCCCGAAGTGGCCTCCAACGCCGCCGTGTTGATGTTCGGCGGCATCGAGACCACCGAGGCGATGATCACCAACGCGCTGCTGCATCTACTCCGCCACCCCGACCAACTCGCTCTCGTCCAGGCCGACATGGGGCTGCTGGACGGCGCGATCGAGGAGTCGTTGCGCCTCGAACCCGGCGCCGCCGTCGTGGACCGCTACGCCACCCGCGACACCGTCCTCGGCCCGGCCGCGATCCGCGAGGGCGACCTGGTCACCGTCTCCCTCACCGGCGCCAACCGCGACCCGGCCGTCTTTCCCGACCCCGACCGCTTCGACGTCCGCCGCGAGAACGCCCGCCTCCAACTCGCCTTCGCCCACGGCCCGCACTACTGCCTCGCCGCCCACCTCGCACGCCTGGAGACCCGCGTCGCCCTCCGGCACCTCCTCGAACGACTCCCCTCCCTGCGCCTCGACCCGGACCGCCCCACCGCCCCGCACGGCCTGGTCTTCCGCAAGCCGCCGACACTGCACGTGCTGTGGGGCGCCCGAGTCATGTACTGAGGGATGCCACGACCTGACGCGGAGCCGAGCCCCCGAGGGTGACATTCCGTCAGGAAGCCTTCATTCACGGCCCACTTGGCGCTCCATGACCTCCACCAGCCGCCCCAACGCACTCAACACCTGATCCCGGTCCTCACCCAGCCCCGCCAACAACCGCACCTCGGCGGAGAGTTGGCGCGGAAACAGGTCGTCCACCGCCTTCGCCCCGGCCGGCGTGATGGTCACCAGCGCGGCACGCCGGTCCGCCGGGTTCGGCGTACGCGCGATGAAACCGCGCTTCTCCAGCTTGCCCAGGGCCTTGCTGACGCCCGCGCGGGACAGGCCGAGCCATTCGGCGAGGCGGCGGGCGATCACCGGCTCGGTGGCGTGCCGCAGGGGGATCAGCATGTCGACCTCGGGGGCGGTGAGCTCGGCGCCCGCGTAGAGGGGTTCGACGGCGCGGTTCAGGAGCCCGGTGGCGTGCTTGAGCAGGCCGATCAGCTCCATGGGGGAGGTGTCGAGGCCGGGATTGTGCTCGGTCCACTGTGCGCGGACATCGGCGGGGGAGGGCGGCATGCGGCTCGTCTTCTCACTTCCTGGACCGGGCCTTCGTAGGCCTTCGCAGACCCGGTCCGCGGGCTTTCATGGGTCTTCACGGGCTGGCGAAGGCCTTCAGCGGTCCGTCATTGTTAACCGGTGAACCATCGGTTACCGTTATGGTCATGGTATCGCCGTCCCCATCCAGTTCCGCCGCCGCGCGCCCCGCCGCACCGGCCGACTCCATCGACCGCTCGCGGCGCACCGCCGTCGCCCTGGTCGCCGTTCTCGCCGCGCTGACCGCGGTCGCCCCGCTCGCGACCGACATGTACGTCCCCGGTTTCCCCGCGATGGGGGACACGCTCGGGGCGAGCAGCTCGGCCGTCCAGCTGACGATGACCGCGTTCCTGGCCGGACTCGTCGTCGGCCAGCTGCTGATCGGCCCGCTCAGCGACAGCCTCGGCCGCCGCGGACTGCTGCTCTCCGGAACGGCCGCGTTCACGGTCTTCTCCGTCGCCTGCGCCCTCGCACCCGACGTCGAGGTCCTCACCGGAGCCCGATTCCTCCAGGGTGTGTCGGGCGCCGCCGGCATGGTGCTGGCCCGCGCCGTCCTGACCGACCGCTTCCAAGGGGCCGAACTGCCCCGCTACTTCGCGGTCCTCTCCCAGATCATGGGCATCGCGCCGGTCGCCGCACCGGTGCTCGGCGGCGCGATCCTCGCCGTGTCGACCTGGCGCGCGGTGTTCGTCGTACTGACCGTGATGGGCGGCCTGTTGCTGCTCGGCGTGGTCCGCAAGGTCCCCGAGACCCTGCCGCCCGAGCGGCGGCACGCCGGCGGGATCACCAACACCTTCCGCGCGATGGGGCAGTTGCTCCGCCGTCGTGCGTTCATGGGCTACGTCCTTGTCCTCGCGTTCATCTCGGCGGCACTGTTCGCCTACATCAGCGGCTCCAGCTTCGTCTTCGAGAACCTGCACGGGGTGTCCGCCACGACGTACTCCCTGATCTTCGCGAGCAACGCCGTCGCCATGCTGATCGCCGGTGCGACCTTCTCCCAACTCGCAGGACGGGTACGGCTGAACACCCTCCTCGTGGCCGCGGTCGCAGTCGCCGCGGTCGGCGCGCTGGGCCAGGTGCTGCTGGTACTGACCGTGGGGGAGACCCTCGCCGGCACCTGGATCACCCTGTTCATCACGGCCGGTGGCATCGGCATGGTCTTCCCGTCGACCCTGAGCATCGGCCAGGCCCTCGGCCGCAACGCCCCGGGCGCGGCCTCCGCCCTTCTCGGCGGCCTCCAGTTCCTGTTCGGCGCGCTCGCGGCCCCGCTGGTGGGGGTGTTCGGCGAGGACGGTTCCCTGCCGATGGCGATGATCATGCTGATCGCCGTGGCAGCGGCGGGAGTTGCACTGGTGGGGCTGGCCAGGCCGTGGGAGGGGCAGGGAGAACCGACAGCGCCGGCGAAGTGACTGACGGCCCGTCTGGAGCCCGCGGGTTCCCCCGAGTTCCTTCGTTCGCTCGGCGGGATGAGGAAGGCGGGTGATCGGTTGTGGCCGTCGAGTTACGGATCTGTCCCAACGGACGGTGACCGCGCACGAGTTCGCCACGGCGCCGGGAACCGGCGTCCCGGCTTGCCCGTGCCGCGTTCCGGCGCGTTGTGCCTGGTGACGGTGGGCGTCATACGGGGAGGTGCGTGTAACAGGAATGTCTTATGCGGTGGCTGTGCGGAACGGTCGACCTGGTCGAGCCGCTCTTGACGATCAGAAACGCCCGCTCGTACCGATGACCCGTACGGAGCGGCCGGCACTGACACCACCGATCCTGAGGATGAAACGATGCGCGTTCACAAGCTCACCTTCGCCGCCCTGGCCGTCGCCGCCGGTCTCTCGCTCACGGCCTGCCAGAGCGACGACGCCGGCACGGGAAAGAGTGACCCGTCGTCCGCGCCCACGGTGTCGTCCGCGTCCAACGCCTCGTCCTCGGGCGGCAGTTCGGACACGGGCAGCTCGGACCAGAGCGGTGCGAAGACCACCACGGGGACCAGCTCCGGCGGGTCGAGCTCAGGCGGCACGGGCACGGCGGCCGGTACCGGTTCCGACGCGAACGCCAAGGCCGGCAAGTGCCGTACCGACGAGCTGGAGATCACGGCGACGGACAACACCATCGACGGCGACACCGACCGGACCGTCGTGGTCGAGTTCAAGAACGGCGGCGGCCGGGACTGCACGATCTCCGGGTACGCGGGCGTCGACCTGAAGACCAACGCGGGGACGGTGTCGGCGAAGCGCACCGGTCAGGAGACCACGTCGGCCGTCCTCAAGAACGGGAAGTCGACCTACTTCCCCGTCAACTACCCGTTCAACAAGTCGGGCGGCTCCGGCGTCCGCATCACCGGGCTGGTGGTGACTCCGCCGAACGAGACCAAGTCGGTCACCCTCGACTGGCCGGGCGCTGCCACCCTTCCCGTCACGAACGGCTCCGGCTCCTCGGTGACGGTCGGCCCGGTCGGCAGCGCGGGTCAGGGCGGCTGACCCGCACACCCCATCCCATGTCCGCGTGCCGTCCGGGACGGACGCCCGGGCTGTCGTTCCTACGCCTCAGGGAGAGTGATCGCCCGGCGGAGGATCCTGCCGGCCGGACCCTTCGGCAGCTCGTCCGTGATCAGTACGATCCGGGGGTACTTGTACGGCGGGAACCGGGCCCGTACGAACTCGTGCAGTTCGTGCGGGGTGGCGCCGGCGCCCATACCCCTTCGTGGCCGTCGAGATCACCAACCCGGCCCTGTGGCACGACGCGGCTGAGTTGGCCGACCTCTCCGCTCAACTCATCGCCGGAATCGCGGAGTTCGATGCCGTGATCATCCCGACCGCCGCCCGCCCGGCCGTCCCCGTGGGCCACTTCCACGCGGCGGGCATCGACGTGGCCGTCCGCCGGATGCCCGACTGGTCCGCTTGCACCTCACTCCTCAACACCCTTGGCTTGTCCGCCGTTTCGCTGCCCGCGCGAGGCCGCTAGCCGCCACACGGCCGAGCCGTTGCTGCTCGGCCCCGCTAGGAGTTCTTCGCCGCGCGGGCCCGATATGCCGCGACCGTCGTCCGGCTCGCGCACGTGTTGGAGCAGAACCGGCGGGTGCGGTTCCATGACTGGTCCACCTACACAGCCCGCCGCCTGCAGCTGCTCGGGGAATGGGACGCCGCGCTCGCCGTCCTGGCCCCGGACGACGAACCCGAGTTGCGCGCGGAGATCGCCGTAGACCGCTGGTTCTTCCAGATCGAGGGTCAGGAAGAGGCCGAGAAGGTGGTCGCGGCGCTCGATCCGGCATCGCCGACCGCGCACTTGCGCACGGGGCGACTCGCCTACAGCCGTCTGCCGTTCCGGCGCGAACCCCGCGCCGCCGACCGTGCGATGGCCGAGGCCGGCTACCGCGCGGCGATCGAGAGCGGCGACGAGAAGACGCGCGCCTGGGCCGAGTACCACTGGGCCGTTCTGCTGGACAACACCGACCAGGCCGCCGCCCTCGCCCACGCCGACCGCGGTGTCGGGGTGCGGCAGACCGTGCTGGTGGAGGACGCGCGGAACGACGACAACTACATCACCAGCCTCCGGAAGGTCTTCGAGGCGCGGACCGAGGGGGCCTCGCTGGCACCCGAGCAGTTCCGTTCCCCGCCGGACATCAGCGCGGAGGGCACGACGTCGAACGACTTCCGGCAGATCGTCGCCAACATCTGCGAATCCCCGGCCAAGGAGATCTACTTCGCCGGACGGCCGGTCCAACTCCGCCAGTTCCTCAACGAATTGGGCAACCGGGGCTGCCGCGCCCGTGCGTACACCGTCATCACGGGACCGGCCGCCAACGCCCTTCCCCTGGACGGCGATCTGGAGTGGGACACCCTCGAACGCCCCGGCCACCGGCGGCTCGGCCGAAGCCTTCAGGACGCTGGAAGAGCTGACGAGCCATCAAGTAACCGGCCCCGTCGGCCCGGTGGACCTGGCCGACTACCGCGCCATCATCACCTACGACTCGGCCTGGACCGCGATCGAGGGCATCCGCGACGAAGCCGTCCACGGCCACGCGGTTCCCTCCACCGACGAGGTCCGCAACGCCTGGCTACGCCTGCACGGCGCCCACCGCGTCGAGGGCGCCAGTGGCTGGATCTGCCTCGACAACCAGGGCAACCCCTACGGAAAGGCGGTCGCCGTCGTCCGCCTCGACCCCACGACCCGCACCGACCGCTTCGTCACCCTGTCCTGGCCAACAGGCCATGCCCCGAACGGGAGTTGCACGGCGCCGCGCGCTCCGACGACCTGACTGCCCGCAGGGGTCAGCGCACCAGACTCCCGACGATCTCGATCCCGTTGCGGATACCTGCTGTTGGCGGTGTCCACGCTGCTGCCGTTCAAGCTGTTCGTCGCCATCAACATCCAGTTGCCGCTCTCCCAGATGCTGCGAATGGCCAACGCCTACCCGGACGCGGTCGTGCGGATCGGGCAGTTCGTGTCCGTGCCGGCAGCCTGAGGGGAGACCTCAAGCCGGCCGTACCAACCCCGCGTCATACGCGAAGATGACCGCCTGCACCCGGTCCCGCGCGCCGATCTTCGCGAGGATGCGGCTGACGTGGGACTTGACGGTGGACTCGGCCAGGCACAGGCGGTCGGCGATCTCGGTGTTGCTCCATCCCGCCGCCATGACGGTGAGGACCTCGCGTTCGCGGTCGGTGAGGGCGTCGAGGCGGCGGTCCTGTTCGGCGGTGCGGCCGGGCATGCGGTCGGCGAAGGCGTCGATGAGTTTGCGGGTCAGGCCGGGGGAGATGACGGCGTCCCCGGCGGCCACCGCGCGGATGCCGGCGACGAGTTCCTCGGGCAGCGCGTCCTTGAGGAGGAAGCCGCTGGCCCCGGCGCGCAGCGCGGCGTACGCGTACTCGTCGAGGTCGAAGGTGGTGAGGACCAGGACACGTGAACGCCCGCCCGACTGCACGATCCGGCGGGTGGCCTCGATGCCGTCCATGCCGGGCATGCGGACGTCCATCAGGACGACGTCGGGGCGGAGTTCGGCCGCCAGCCGGACCGCCTCGACGCCGTGCGTGGCCTCGCCGACGGTGCTCAGGTCGGGGTACTGCTCGATGAGCATGCTGAAGCCGAGGCGCTGCAGGGCCTGGTCGTCGACGATGAGGACGGTGGTCATGCCGGGTGCTTCTCCGTCAGGTCGGGGGCGGTCGAGGCGGGGAGGAGGAGGGCGCGGACGGTCCAGCCACCGCGGGAGTTGGGGCCCGCGACGACCTGTCCGCCGTAGAGCGCGGCCCGTTCGCGCATGCCGACCAGGCCCTTGCCCTGTTCGTCGGTGCCGGACGCCTTGTGCGGGCCGGTGTCCTCGACGGTGACGATGACCGCCTGCGGACCGGCCGTCACCGTGACCTCGACCGTCGTGCTCGGTGCCGCGTGCTTGAGCGTGTTGGTGAGGGCTTCCTGCACGATGCGGTAGACGGCGAGCTGAAGTCCCTGGGCGAGATGGGTGAGTTCGCCCTTGAGGTGCAGGGTGGCGGCGGGGCCCGCGGCTCTCACCCGTTCCATCAGGGCGTTCAGGTCGGTCAGTCCGGGCTGGGGTGCGAGCGGGGTGTCGTCGGGTTCGTCGTCGTGGATGACGGCGAGTAGCCGGCGCAGTTCGGCCAGCGCGCCGCGCCCGCTCTCGGCGATGATCCGCAGGGTGTCCGCGCCCCGCTTCGGCTTGGTCTCGGCGAGCCCGGCGGCGCCGCCCGCGAGGCCGACGATCACGGCGAGGGTGTGGCCGAGGATGTCGTGCATCTCCCGTGCCACGCGGGCGCGTTCGGTCGCCGCGGCCAGCTGGGCGCGCTGGTCGCGCTCCATCTCCAGCCGCACGGCGTGTTCCTGGAGGGCCTCGATGTACGCGTTCACCAGTTTTCCGGCAAGACCCAGCGCGGCCATCGACAGGATGGCGACCACGGCCAGGAACGCCAGCACCGGCGTACTGGCCCCTTGGGCCGACCCCTTGAGGCCGTTGAAGAAGACGATCGACACGAAAGTCTGCAGGAGGTTGTACGCGACGCCGACGGCCAGCTGGCCGGGAGCCCCGAAGCGCCCCACGTTGAGCAGCGCCACCAGCTGGGTGGCGCTCGAACCCGAGTCCACTCCCAGGAACAGGCACGCCTCGGAGAGGACGGCCAGGAAGGCGAAGACCAGCACGGGCCGCTGCCTCCGCCACAGCAACGGCACGGTGTATCCCGCCGTGACCGCCAGCATCAGCACGAAGGCGGCGCCGGAGTCCTGGGCCGCACGCACCAGGGCCTGAACGCCGCCGAGGGCGTAAAGGGCGGGCACTCCCCAGAGCCTGACCCGCGGATGCGCCACGTCGGCCGCCCGCACCCGCGCGAGCCACGTGAGCAGCCGGACGACCGACCGGTACTCGGAGTCGCCCAGCCGGGTCCGTCCGATCAGGTTCTCGGGCTTGAGAGGCCGGTCCGTCGTCGGCGGTGCGGTCACGGGGGACACCCTCCACAGTGCGGGCGGGCCGCCCGTCGGTCCCGGGGGGAAGAGGACCGGCGGGCGGGGACGGTGTGGTCGACAGGGGCGGCAGCCGTACAGCCGTGAACGGCGTCCTGGTGTGGATCGTACGGCCGCCGCCTCAGCTCTTGCCGGTGGCGCCGGACGACACGGGCGCCCTGCCCGGGCCGGTGGAGCCGTCGTCCGGGGTCTCGGCCAGCAGGTGGCGCAGCCGCTCGCCCTCGACGTCCACGTTGGGCAGCTTCCGGTCGAGCCGGCCGGGCAGCGCCCAGGCGCGGCGGCCGAGCAGAGTCATGACCGCGGGCACGATCGTCATGCGGACGACGAAGGCGTCGAAGAGGACGGCGGAGGCGAGGCCCAGGCCGATCGACTTGATCAGCGCCACGTCGTCCAGCAGGAACCCGGCGAACACGGAGATCATGATGACCGCGGCGGCCGTGACCACCCGGGCGCTGTGCCGGAAGCCCGCGATCACCGCGTCCGTGGGCTCGGCCCCGTGGACGTACTCCTCACGCATCCGGGTCACCAGGAATACCTCGTAGTCCATGGCGAGCCCGAACACCACGCCGATCATGAAGATCGGCAGGACGCTCACGATCGGCGAGGTCTGGTCGACGCCGAACAGGTCCGCCAGCCAGCCCCACTGGAACACCGCGACCACCACACCGAGCGTGGCGAGCACGCTGAGCAGGAAGCCGAGGGCCGCCTTGAGCGGGACCAGGATCGAACGGAAGACGAGGAGCAGCAGGACCAGGGCCAGGCCGACGACCACGCCCAGGTAGGGGATCAGGGCGCCGCTCAGCTTGTTGGACACGTCGATGTTCAGCGCGGTCGTCCCGGTGACCATCAGTTCGGCGCCGGTGTCGCTCCTCAGGGCGGGGCCGCGGTCGCGGATCTCGGAGACCAGGTCGACGGTGGCCGCGCTGCTGGGCGAACTCTTCGGCACGACGGAGATCAGGGCCACGTCACCGCTCTGGTTGAACACGGCGGGGCGTACGGCGGCGATGTCGGACAGCCTGCCGAGCTGGGCGACCGCGTCCCGCGCGGCGGCCTTCGCGTCGCTGCTGTCCCGGCCGTCGACGACCACGGTCAGCGGGCCGTTGTAGCCGTCGCCGAAGCCCTTGGTGATCGTGTCGTAGGCGACGCGCTCGCTGGTGCCCGGTGAGGACATGCTGTCGTCCGGCAGGGCCAGGCGCATCGACAGGGCGGGGATGGCGAGGACGCCGAGTCCGACGACGGAGACGACCAGCATCTTCAGCGGGTTGCGGGTCACGAACCGGGCCCAGCGCACGCCCGTCGTCTCCCCCTTGCCGCTCTCCTGGAGGGCACGCATCCGGCGGCTGGTGAACCGGCTGCCCATGATCCGCATCCCGGCGAAGCCCAGCACCGCGGGCAGCAGGGTCAGCGCGATCAGTACCGCGATGACGACCGCGAAGGCGGCGCCCAGGCCCATCGTGGTCAGCATGCTGATGCCGATGATGCTCAGACCGGCCAGGGCGATGACGACGGTGAGACCGGCGAACACCACCGCGGAACCGGCGGTACCCAGCGCCCGGCCCGCGGCCTCCTCCGGCTCGTGGCCCTCGCGGATCTCACCGCGGTACCGGGAGACGATGAACAGGGCGTAGTCGATGGACACCGCCAGGCCCAGCATCAGCGCCAGCGTCGACGCGGCCGAGCTGAGGTCGAAGAACGCGCTCGCGACCGTGATGGCGGCGACCGCCGTCCCGACCCCGAAGATCGCCGTCAGCAGCGGCAGCCCGGCCGCGAGCAGCGACCCGAACGTGATGACGAGTGCCACGGCCGCGATCAGCAGACCGATCAGCTCGGTGCTGCTGCTGCCCGCCTTCTCCTGTACGGCGTTGCCGCCCAGGCTGACCGCGAGGCCGGCCTTCTCGCCCTTGTCGGCCACGGAGTGCAGCGCGTCGCGCGCGGCGTCGGTGACGTCGGGCTGGCCGACCTTGTAGGTGACCTGGGCGTAGGTGATGGTGCCCGACTTGCTGATCAGGCCGCTCTGGTACGGGTCGGAGACGTTCGCGACCTGGGGCGCCTTCTTGAGGTCGGCGATCAGCGACCGGACCTCGGCCCTGTCGGCGCCGGACGCGAGTGTGTGCCCCTTGGGCGCTTCGAACACCACGCGGGCGGTGGCGCCGGATGCCGATGCCTGCGGGAACTCCTTCTCCAGCAGGTCGATCGCCTTCTGCGACTGCGTGCCGGGGAGGCTGAAGCTGTCGGACGTGCTCGTCGAGACGTTCATGGCGCCGATGCCGACGACCGCCAAGGCGGCGATCCACAGCACCAGGACGAGCCGTCGGCGCCGGAACGAGAACCGGCCCAGCCGGTAGAGAAAGGTGGCCATGGGGTACTCCCACCAGGTTCGACAGAAAGTGGAGGGCCTGCGCGACCCACGCCTTCACGCTAGGAGCGGCTTTCCTCGCGTCCGCGGCACCGGGGAAGTGAAAACGGCCGGGGTGTCTAGTACCGGGGTACTAGACCCTCTCCACCCTCCAGTCGAGGCGGGGGACCCTTTCGTCGACGGCGGGCACCGTGATCCGCCCCACACGATCCGGGACAAGAGCCGGTTATGGTGACCAGGCGAATCGAACGGGGACAGAACCGGCGGAGGACACCGTGTCGGACGAAGGGCGTCGCATCGCCGGGCGCTACCGGCTGACCGAGCAGATCGGCCGGGGCGGCATGGGCACTGTCTGGCGGGCCGATGACGAGGTGCTCGGCCGCCAGGTCGCGGTCAAGCGGCTCCACGCACGCCCGGAACTCTCCGCCGACGAACTCGCCACCCTCTTCGAGCGCACCCGCCGCGAGGCCCGCAGCGCCGCCCGCATCGCGCACCCGAACGTGATCGTCGTCCATGACGTCGTCGACGACGAGGGACGCCCCTGCATCGTCATGGAGTACGTCCCGGGCCCCACGCTCGCCGAACTCCTCAAGGACGGCCGGACCCTGCCGTACCAGGAGGCGGCCCGCATCGGCCTCGACATGGTCGCCGCACTGCGCGCCGCCCACGCCGCCGGTGTGCTGCACCGCGACGTCAAGCCCGGCAACGTCCTCCTCGGCACCGGCGACCGGCTCGTCCTCACCGACTTCGGCATCGCCATGACCGACGGGACGTCGACCCTCACGAAGACCGGCGAGATGGTCGGCTCCATCCACTACATGGCCCCGGAACGGATCCGAGGTCTCACCCCCGGAACCGCCTCCGACCTGTGGGCCCTGGGCGCCACGCTCTACCAGGCCGTCGAGGGGCGCCCGCCGTTCCGCAGGGTCACCGCGATGGAGACCGCGTACGCCATCGCCGTGGACCCACTCGAACCCATGAAGCAGGCCGGACCGCTGGAGCCGCTCATCGAGGCTCTCCTCATCAAGGAGCCCGACGAGCGGCCGACGGCGGAACAGACGGAACGGGCCCTGCAGACCGCGTGGTGGGGCGAGTCGACGGCCCAACTGGCCCCCGACACCGCCGACTTGACCGTCCTGGCACCGGAGCCGGAACCTGCGAGGGACTCCGGCCGCGGGCGGCGCCGGAGCCGCAAGGGGCTCGTGGCCGGGGCGATCGCCATCGCCGTGGCCGCCGCTGCCGCGGCCACGGCGTTCGTGCTGCACGCGACGTCCAAGTCCGCGCCCGGGGAAGCGACGTCGCGGCCTATGACGACGTCCTCAGCCTCCGCGTCACCCGTGCCGGAGGGCTACCACCTCGTCCGGGACCGTCAACTCGGCGTCTCCTTCCCGGTTCCGGACGGCTGGAAGGCCGGCAAGCGGACGGCGGAGGGCGTCACGTATACCGACGAGACGGGCCTGGCCGGGCTCACCATCGGGATCGTGGACCCGGCGGGCCCCGACCCGAGCACGCACTTCGCGGACATCGAGGCCAACACCAAGGTCAACTACCCCTCGTACCGCAGGCTCCGTATGCAGCAGACCACCTTCCAGCAACAGCCCGCCGCTGTCTGGGAGTTCACCTTCCAGGGCCGGGTCCGGGTGTTCCGCGCCATCGACCTCGGCTTCGGCCGGGAGGGCGGCCGCGAGTACGACATCTACCTCTCGGCGCCGGACGCGAAGTGGGACAGCTACCGTCCCGTCTTCGACACGGCCAGGGACGGCTTCGTGACGAGCGCCTCGTAACTCGCGTGCTCACGCCGGGTGTTCGGCGCAGAGGCAGCCGACTCCCTTCTCGATCCAGTCCCGTTCGGCCCACTCGGGATGCCGCTCGATCATGAGTGCCCTGACCTCCTCGACGATCGTCTCCTCGCTCATCGCCGAGTCGCGCCGCACCCACGTCTCGTCCCGCAGCAGCCGCAGATAGTCACGGACGTCCGCGAGCAACTCCGGCCCGCCGACTGCCCCGTGGCCGGGTACGACGACCCGCGCCCCCTCGCCCGCGAGCCGCTCCATCACCGCGAGCCAGCGCGTACCGGACACATCGGTGTCGTACGGCGGGAACCACGGGAAGATCGCGAACTGCCCCGCCTCCACCAGGTCCCCGGTGAACAGCACGCCCGCGTCCGGCACCCGCACCACCTGGTCGCCCCTGCTGTGCGCCCGGCCCGTGGCCCTCAACTGCACGACCCGGCCGCCCAGTTCGAGGTCGTACGCCTCGTCGTAGACGAGGTCGGGCTCCGGCAGTTCGACACCTTCGAGCTGCCGGGCGACCGGCTCACCGAGACCCCGGAACATGTCGAGATATCCCGTGCCCTTCACCTTCAGGTCCTCGGCCTGCGCGCGGTTCACGAGGAACGTCGCCTCACCCGCGAACGCCTGCGCCCCGAAGGCGTGTTCAGGGTGGAAGTGGGTCGTCGTGAGATAGAGCCTGCGTCCCCTGGCGTACTCGGTCGCGAACTCCAGCACCTTCTCGGCGTTCCGCGGCCCCAGCCCCGTCTCCACGACGAGCACCGCGTCCCGGCCGCCGATGACACCGATGTTCGGCACCAACTGCACCCGCCCGTCGGGCACGACCACCAAGTCGCGGTCCAGTTCCCGCACTTCGGTGATGTGCACGACGGGGTCGTGCGACACACGGTCGGCCATGGCGACTCCTCAGCAGTACGGCGATCTTGTCCACCCCCACTCCACCGCCGGACCCCGGCTGGTGTCCAAGACCGATCCTGTACGGCCGATACCGCGTCGGTATCGTCGCCGGTCATGGAGCTACGCACGCTGCGCTACTTCGTGGCGGTCGCCGAGGAACTCCACTTCGGCCGGGCCGCCGCGCGCCTGCGGATGACCCAGCCGCCGCTGAGCCGGGCGATCAAACAGCTGGAGGCCGAGCTCGGCTGTGTCCTGCTGCTCCGCTCACCGACAGGGGTGGCGCTCACCCCGGCCGGCGTCCTCCTCCACGAGGAGGCGCGCGCCCTGTTGGCGCAGGCCGACCGGGTGCGGACCCGCGTGACCGCACTGGCCGGACCGGTCACCCTGACCGTGGGCACCCTCGCCGACAGCGCGGAACAGTTCGGCACCCGGCTCGCCGCCGCCTACCGGGAGCACCACCCCGCCGCCCGCATCCTCATCCGCGAGTCGGACCTGACCGATCCGACCGCGGGACTACGGGCCGGGCTCGTCGACGTGGCGCTGACCAGGACACCCTTCGACGACGCCGGCATCACCACCCGCACCCTGCGCTTGGAACAGGTCGGCGTGGTCCTCCGTACGGACGACCCGCTCGCCCACCGCGACGGCCTGCGCCTGGCCGACCTCGCCGAGCGCCGCTGGTTCCGCTTCCCGGAGGGCACGGACCCGGTGTGGCAGGCCTACTGGACGGGGTCGGCGGGCGAGGGCCGACGCCGTGACGGGCCCGTCGTACGGACGGCCCGTGAGTGCCTGCAGTCCGTGCTGTGGAACGGCACCGTAGGGCTGATGCCGCTCGGGCACGCCCTGCCGGAGGGGCTGACGGTGGTGCCGTTGACCGACATGCCGCCGAGCGCACTCGTCATCGCCTGGCGTGCTGCCGACGCCACTCCGCGGATCCGGTCGTTCGTGCGGATCGCCGAGGCCGTGCACGGCACGACTACCGGGCCGGTTCCCGGCCGATGACCCCGTCGGCCTCCAGCGCGGTGATCTCCTGTTCCGTCAGGCCGAGTTCGGCCAGCAGCTCGTGGTTGTGCCGTCCGAGCAGGGGAGCGTGGCGAAGACGGCGGTGGACAGGGCTCCGGGAGAGCCGGACCGGCAGGGTGCTGTAGCGGGCCCGGCCGCCCACGGGGTGGTCGATCTCCTCGAAGAAGCCGCGGAACCGCACCTGCTCCAACTCGGCCTGCCGGTGCGGCTGCATCACCTTGCCCACCGGGACACCGGCCGGCCAGAGACGGTCGACGATCTCGTCCGCACCGCGCTCACGGCACCAGGCGGCGAGCCGCTCGTCGACGGCGTCATGGTGCCTGTGCCGTCCCTCGGCGGTGGACAGCTCGGGGCTCGACGCCCAGCCGGGGCGGCCGAGGGCGTCGCGCAGCGCCTCCCACTGTTCGTCGGTGGCCACGGCTATCGCCACCCAGGAGTCCCGTCGGCCGAACTCGTCCTGGTCCGCGGTGAGATACAGGTTCTGCGGGGCCGCGCGAGGCCCCCGGTTCCCGGCCCGCTCCAGCAGCGCGCCGTAGGCCGAGTACTCGATGACCTGCTCGGCGGCCACGTTGAGAGCCGCGTCGACCATGGCCGCCTCCACCAGCGCTCCCTCGCCGGTCCGGCGCCGGTGTTCCAGGGCCAGCAGCAGACCGTTCAGCGCGTGGACGCCGGCGTTCGGGTCGCCGATCGAGTACGGCTCGACGGGATTGGACTCCGGATGGCCGGTGAGCCAGGTCAGTCCCGACGCGTCCTCGATGACGAAGGCGAACGCGGCGTTGTCGCGCCACGGTCCGTCGAGGCCGAAGCCGGGCATGCGGACCATGACGGTGTCCGGGCGCAGGGCCCGTACCGCCTCGTAGTCCAGGCCGAGTTGGTCCAGGACCCGCGGGGTGTAGTTCTCGACGATCACATCGCAGGTCGCGATCAGGCGGCGCAGCAGGTCCCGTCCCCGCTCGGTCCGGAAGTCGAGTGTCAGGCTCTTCTTGTTGGTGTTGAGGCCCGCGAAGATCGGCGACCGCTCCCACCACTGGTCCACGGTCGGCGGGACGCCCGCGATCAGCCGGGTGCCGTCGGGCCGTGAGGTGGATTCCAGGTGGATCACCTCGGCGCCGAGCAGAGCGAGCACGTGCGTGCACGAGGGTCCGGCCCAGAAGGCGGTCATGTCGAGGACCCGCAGGTCGCTGAAAGCCAGCCCGGCACCCGTCCTCCCGGTCGTCCGCCGCGCCGCGCCACGGTGGCTCCCGGTGTGCTCGCCGAGGCGCGGGGCCGGGCCTGGGGGCCGTAGCCGGGCGGGTTCCAGGCGGAAGGGT
>NZ_JBXVPZ010000221.1:0-15637 GCF_057961495.1 Streptomyces sp. P5F9
GCTCGGAGATGTGTATAAGAGACAGACCCTGGTCCTCCCCGGCCAGCTCGCCCGTGACCTCGCCCTGACCCGGGCCCGCGGCTACGGCGTGAACCTGGAGGAGGCCGAGATCGGCATCTCGGCGGTCGCGGCCCCCGTCTACGCCCAAGACCGCGGCCTCGGCCCGATCGCCGCGATCTCCGTCACCGGCGGTACCCGCCGCCTGGACGTGGACCGCATCGGGGCACGCCTGTGCGCGGCGGCGCGGGCGATCACGCGGATGCTCTCCGACTGACGGGCCGGGGCCGAAGTTCAGCGGTCGGTAGGGGAGTTGGCTCCGGCTCCCGCAGCTTCCGTCCCGTTCGTCCGCTGCATCGCCGCCGCCAGCCCGTGCTCGGTCAACCCCTCCCCGCGCACCTCCTCGGTGACCCGCCCGCGCACGAACACCAGCACCCGGTCACACACCTCCGTCAGCTCCGCGAGGTCGGTCGACGCGATCAGGACGGCCGCGCCGCCCGCCGCCAACTCGCCCACGATGCGGTGCATCTCGGCGCGTACGCCGACGTCGACACCCCGGGTCGGATCGTCCAGGACGACGATCTTCGGTTCGGTCGCGAGCCACTTGGCGAAGACGACCTTCTGCTGGTTGCCGCCGGACAGCCGGGAGACCAGGTCGTACGGCCCGCCGCGCAACCGCAGCCGCTCGGTCGACTCGGCCGCGCGGCGCACGAGTTCGGAGCGGGAGGGGGCGATCCCGCCCCGGCCCAGGGCCAGCCAGCTGACCGCCGTGGTGTTCTCCCACACCGTGCGGTCCACCATCAGCCCGTACCGTTTGCGGTCGCTCGGCACGAAGGCGACGCCCGCGCGCACCGCGCCCCGCAGCGAGCGCGGCAGCCCCCGGCCGCCGACGTCCACCCGGCCCGCGGAGATCGCCGTACGTCCGCACACCACCGCCAGCGCGTCGAGATGGCCCGCACCTTGCAGCCCGGCGGCCCCGACCACCTCACCCGCCCGCACGGTGAAGGTCACGTCGGTCAGTCGCCCGTCGACGTTCACCCGGGACAGCACCACGGGCGGCGGCCGGTCCGCCAAGGACCGTACCCGGCGCGGCGGTTGCTCCGGCCGGCCGCCCAGCATCGCCGACACCAGCTCCGGCACACCGACCTCGGCCCGCTCCACACCCGCCAGGACGACCCGCCCGTCCCGCAGGACCGTCACGCGCCGCGCGAAGCGCATCACCTCGTCCAGGAAGTGGGAGACGTACAGGACGGCGATGCCCCGGCCGGTCAGCGCGCGCAGGACATGGTCGAGACGGTCGACGGCGGCGGCCGGCAGCGCCGACGTGGGCTCGTCGAGGATCAGCAGCTTGGGGCGTCGTAGCAGAGCCCGCGCGATCTCCGTCAACTGCTGGTCCGCGAGGGGCAGTTCGCCCAGCTCCGTACGAGGGTCCACATCCAGGCCCAGTTCCGCGAGGACCGGTCGGGCCGCCCGGTCCATGGCACTCCGGTCCAACAGGCCCAGGCGCCGGGGCGGATGCTGCGGGAAGAGGTTCTCCCGTACGGTGAGGTCCGGGAAGAGGCTCAACTCCTGGGAGACGACGGCGATCCGGGCCTCCTCGGCCGACCGCACCGTCCCGCCGTCCGCCGTCAGCATCCCCGACAGGATGCGTACCAGCGTGGACTTCCCGGCGCCGTTCTCACCGACCAGCGCGTGCACCTCACCGCCGCGCAGCCGGATCGACGCGCCGTCCAACGCCCGTACCCCGCCGTAGGACTTGACCAGTTCCTCCGCCACGAGGATGTCGTCGTGAGCCATCTCAGCGCGCGTCCTTCAGCGGCTTCAGGCTGGCGGACTGGTCGCCGAGCAGCTTGTCGATCGTCGGCTTGTACCAGTCGTACGCCGCCCGCGCCGACTTCTGCCGGGCGATGATCTCGTCGATGTTCGAGGAGTCGACGACCCCGTCGGGCGACAGGAACCAGCCGTCCGGCAGTTTCCCCTTCTTGTCGCGCACGGCCTCGATCAGCATCGCCGTGGACAGATAGCCCTTCAGGTAGTGCTGCGGGTCGATGGTGACGAAGTTGGAGCCGTCCTTGACCGCGTCCAGGGTCTTCGGGTCGACGTCGAAGCCGGCCGTGAGCCACTTGCCGTTCTCGGCCTTCTTGATCTTGGCGAGGTTGTAGCTGTCGGCGTCACCGACACCGAGGAAGGCGAGCGCGTCCGGGTGCGCGTTCACCTGCGCGGACCAGGCGCTGTAGTTCTGGCCGGGATCGCTGTACGTCTGGAAGGGGCCGAGGACCTTGACGCCGGGCGCCTCCTTCTTGAACGTGTCGGAGATGCCCTTGGCCCGGTTGTCGAGCACCGGCGTCCCCGGGTTGGGCACGCCGATCACGATCTGGCCCTTCGGGCTGCTGCCGAGCCGCTTCAGCGCCTCCTTGGCCATCAGCTCGCCGAGCGCGTAATTGTCGTTGCCCACATAGAAACCGACCTTGCTGCCGTCGGTGGGGGAGGTGTCCAGGGCGACGACCGGGATGCCTTGGTCGACGGCGCGTGCGGCGGGCCGGGTGAAGACCGGCGGGTCGAGGTTCTCCAGGACGATGCCGTCCTTGGCGACGGCGGTGAGGTTCTGGAACAGCTGCACCTCGGCGGGCCCGTCCGTGTTGGGCGGTCCTACGGCCTTGAAGTCGACCTTCCCCGCGTGGCTCGCGGCGCTCTGCGCGCCCAGCACCATCTCGTGGGCGAAGTTCAGGGAGATGTTGGCGACCGAAATACCCATTTTCAGCCTGCCGTCGCTGCCGCCGGAACCGCTGCCGCAGCCTGCGGTGGCCAGCAGGACCAGGGCGCCGAGCGCCGCGGACCAGGTACGCGAACGGGAGTGCATCACGGCCTCCAAAAGGCTGGACCACAGGGGGACTTGACCACAGGGCGACTTGGGCGACGGGGAGACTTCACCTGCGACGGCGTCCCGTGCGGCGCAGCGCGCTGTCGGCCGCGACGGCGACGAGGATCACCCCGCCGGTCGCGAACGACGTCCAGTTGATGGGTACTTCGAAGAACACCAGGCCGGAGGCGACGACCGACAGGATCATCGCCCCGGCCACCGCCCCGACCACCGAGCCGCGGCCCCCGGCCAGCGGAGTGCCGCCGATGATGCACGCGGCGATCGCCTGCAACTCGTAGCCCTGTCCCAGAGTCGGGTCCCCGGCGCCGTAGAAGGCGAGCGCGAGGACGGCGGCGCACGCGGTGGTGAGCCCGGAGAGGGCCAGTGCCTGGATACGGGTGCGGACGACCGGGATGCCGCTGAACGCGGCGGCGTCGGGGTTGGACCCGATCGCCCGCACCCGGGCGCCGAAGCGCGTCCGGGACAGCACGACCGCCAGCACGACGATCACGGCGAGCAGCACCCACAGCGCGAACGGCACCCCGCCCGGATCGCCGCCCGCGAAGGTGAAGAACGAGTCGTCCAGGGGGAGATCGGTGATCTGCTTGCCGTCGGCCAGCGCCAGCCCGACACCCCGGAAGAGCATCAGCGTGCCCAGCGTCACGATGAACGACGGCAGCGCCAGCAGCGTTGTCACCAGCGCGTTGAACACGCCCAGCGCGATCCCGGTGACCAGCATCACCGGCACCGCGAGCCAGGGCGGGGTGCCGTCCCGGATCAGCAACGCCCCGACGACGAGGCACATCGCGTAGGTCCCGCCCACGGACAGATCGACCTCGCGCATCGACAGCGCGAAGACCATGCCGCACGCCATCAGCGAGATGTAGACGGAGTTGTGGGCCGTGGACAGGAGGTTGTTCGTGTCCAGGAAGTCCGGGTACGGGATGCCGATCCCGGCGATCAGCAGCCCCAGCACGAGCAGCACACCGAACTCGTCCCGGACCAACCGGCGCGGACGCGGGCCGAATCGACGCCGGACGATCGCCAACCTGCCCTGCCCGCCGCCCTGTTCGCGGGCGCGCTCGGCGTCGTCCACGGCACGCTCGGTCTCGGTCATCGGGCACGGCTCCCGTAATCACGGCTGGTGCTGGTATCGCCCCGCAGCGTGGGCTCACCCGACGGGGGCGGCAACAAGGGCGTTTCAGCGAGTGGAATGCGCTCTTGCCGTGTGCCTGACGGGTCAGCACACTCGCCCCATGGAGACACGGACCGCCCTGGTGACCGGAGCGGCACAGGGCCTCGGGCGGGAGTTCGCCGTCGCGCTCGCCGGGCACGGCCACCGGGTCGCCGGACTCGACCTCGTCCCACAGCCGGAGACCGCCGAAAAGGTCCCGGACTACGTGGAGTTGATCGGGGACGTCACCGACGAGGGCCAGATCCAGGGGGCGTTGGAACGCGTCGTCGAGGAGTTCGGCACCCTGCACATCCTCGTCAACAACGCCGGTGTCTACCCGTCGTGCCCCTTCGAGGAGATCACACCCGAGGAATGGCGCCGGATCATGCGCGTCAACCTGGAAGCCCCGTTCCTGCTGACCCGCGCGGTCCTGCCGTATCTGAAGGCCGCCGGCTGGGGCCGTGTCGTCAACATCGTCTCGGCCGCCGTCCTCACCGCACCGCCCACGATGGTGCCGTACGTCGCCTCGAAGATGGGCCTGATCGGCTTCACCAGATCACTCGCCGCGGCGCTCGGGCCGTACGGCATCACCGTCAACGCCATCGCGCCCAGCATGGTGCGCACCGCGACGGCCGAGCGGACGGTCGGTGCGGACGGCGGCTTCGAGCACGTCCGCGACGGTCAGGTCGTCCCGCGTACGCAGGAGCCGTCGGACCTGGTCTCTACGCTGCTGTACGTCGTCGACGAGGGCAGCGGGTTCCTGACCGGGCAGACGCTGAACGTGTCGGGCGGCTCAGCCTTCCTCTGACTCCCGCGACTCCTCCGGCCCCTTGAGCCACTCACGGAGCTCCTCCCGCAGCGACCGCTGAAAGGTCGTCAGAAGAGCCTGCACAACCAGGGGTTGCATGTGCGCGGACAGCGACTTCACGTCCTGCGCGGCGCGTTGGGAGACCTCCCCGCGGAACACCTGCGACAACTCGTGGGCCGCCGCGCGGGAGTGCTCGATCAGTACGTTCCGGGACGCGAGGATCGCCTCCTGCGACACCGGTACGTCGAGCAACTGCATGCCCAGCCGGAGCGGCCCGGAGTCGACGCGGTAGGAGGCCCCGTCGGGCCCGACCACGCCCATCGCGACGAGCCGCTCCACGTCCTCCTCGCTCAGCGCCCGGCCGGCCCGCCGCTCCAACTCCCCGCGGTCCAGGGTCTCCACCGTGTCCGGCGCCCACGACGCCACCACCGCGCGGTGGATCGCGAGGTCGTGCGCGCTGAGGTCAGGCGGCAGCTGCCCCAGATAGCGCTCGATCGCGGCCAGCGTCATGCCCTGGTGCTGCAACTCCTCGATCAACGCGAGCCGCGACAGATGCTTCTGCCCGTAGTGCCCGACCCGCCGCGCCCCGATCACCGGCGGCGGGAGCAGCCCCTTGGTGCTGTAGAACCGGACCGTGCGGACCGTGGTACCGGCCCGTGCGGCCAGTTCGTCGATCGTGAGCGTCGGCTCCTCGGTGTCGGTCGTCATACGCAGCAGTATCGCTGTCTCACCAACGCTGTGAAACCGCGCAGGGCCCGTTGTCAGTGGTGGCGCCTACGGTAGGTGTCATGGGGGAGATCAACTATGTCCGGGGAGACGCGACCGTTCCGTCGGTCAAGGGCGTCAAGGTGATCGCGCATGTCTGCAACGACATCGGGGGCTGGGGAAAGGGCTTCGTACTGGCGCTGTCGCGCCGCTGGCCCGAACTGGAGAAGGCGTACCGGTCCTGGCACCGGGACCGCGCGGCCAACGACTTCGGCCTGGGCGCCGTCCAACTCGTCAAGGTCGAGCGTCATCTGTGGGTCGCCAACATGATCGGCCAGCGCGGCATCCGCACGGGCAGCAAGGGCGTCCCCGTGCGCTACGAGGCGATCGACACCGCCCTGTCACACCTCGCGGACCGGGTCACCGAACTCGGCGCCTCCGTCCACATGCCCCGCATAGGGTGCGGCCTCGCGGGCGGCAAGTGGTCACGGGTCGAACCGCTGATCACCGAGCGGCTGGTGCGGAGGGGGATCGCGGTGACGGTGTACGACCACGGGGACTGAGCCGCCGGGCCCGACCGGCCCCAGGCTGAAGGTAGTTGCAGTACCTTGCGCAATTTCTTGCGGCGACTCCCGCCGCCTGCTTGACTCGCTGCTCGCATCCGACAGGGAGAGCCATGAGCCGTGACATCGACGTCCTCGTCCTCGGCGGCGCCGGAGTGGACACCATCGTCCACGTGCCCGAACTACCGCTCCCGTACGCCGACAGCTACATGATCGACCCCGGTATCCGCACCCGCGCGGGCCAGACCGGCGACTTCGTCGCCCTCGGCCTCAGCGCGCTGGGCCTGCGCACCCACCACCTCGACATGCTCGGCGCCGACCCCGAGGGCGACCTGGTCCGCGCCCTGCACCGCGACCACGCCATCCCGCTCACCGAAGTCCCGCAGCCCGCCGGCACCAAGCGCGCGGTCAACCTCGTGGGCCCCGACGGCCGGCGCCTCTCCCTCTACGACGCGACCCGCGCCCACCCCGACGACCGCCTCCCGGAACCTACGGTCCGCGCCCTCGCCACGAGGAGCCGCCACGCCCACGTCTCCATCACCCAGCCCTGCGCCCACGCCCTCCCGCTGTTGCGCGAGTCCGGCACGACGATCTCGACGGACCTGCACAACTGGGACGGCGAGAACCCGTACCAGGAGGAGTTCGCCCACGCGGCGGACATCGTCTTCCTGTCCACCACCGCCCTGACCGGCGACCCCGGGCGCACCATGCGCGCCATCGCCGAGCGGGGCCGGGCCGAGCTGGTCGTCGCCACGGCCGGAGCGGAGGGCGCGTATCTGCTGGCAGACGACGAGGTGACCCACATCCCGCCGGTCACCCCACCGTCCCCGCTGATCGACTCGAACGGCGCGGGCGACGCCTTCGCCGCCGCCTTCCTCTACGGCTGGCTCAACCGAGAGACCCCACAACGCGCCGCCCTGTACGGCACGATCGCGGGGGCGCATGCCTGCACGGTGCCGTCGACGGAGACGGAGGCGATACACCGCGACCAACTCCAAGCAAGGGCGGCTGATTTGGACACGGCAAGGAGGGCGCCCCTTTAGGGGCGCGGGGAACTGCGCGACCAGCCACAACGGGCCCGCAGTCCCCACACCACAGAACTCGGCAGACGCTTAGTGGACGTCGTTCGTAGCCGCAATCTTCTTCCACGACTTCGGCTGCACCGGAGCCACAACCGCCTTCGCCGCCGGCACCGCAGGCTTCGTCGGCTGGAACAGCCACGTGTCGAAGAGCGCGCCCAACGACTTCCCCGACACCTGCTCGGCGTAGGCCCGGAAGTCCTCGACCGACGCGTTGCCGTAAGCGTGCTCCTTCGGCCAGCCCTTCAGAACCGCGAAGAACGCATCGTCACCGATCTCGTTCCGCAGCGCCTGGATGGCCAACGCACCCCGGTCGTAGACCGGAAGCTCGAACTGGTTCTCCGGCCCGGGGTCACCCGGCGCGATCGTCCAGAACGCATCGTCCGCCGGATGCGAGGCATACACATAGTCGGCGAGCTGCTGCGCCGTCCCCTCGCCCTCGTGCTCGGACCAGAGCCACTGCGCGTAGCGCGCGAAGCCCTCGTTGATCCAGATGTCCTTCCAGCCCTTCAGGGACACGTCGTCGCCGTACCACTGGTGGGCCAACTCATGCACCACGACAGAGGTGTTGGCGCCGTTCGCGAACTGCTTCTGGCTGTAGTAGACGCGGGTCTGCGTCTCCAGCGCGTACCCGGTGGTCGTGTTGGGGACGTACCCGCCGGCGCTGCTGAAGGGGTACGGACCGAAGTAGCCGCTCAGCCAGTCGACGATCTCGCCGGTCCGCTCCACGCTCGCCCGCGCGGACCCGTCGTTGTCACCGAGGTCCTTGCTGTAGGCGTTGATGACCGGGACGCCGCCGTCCGAGGTGCTGGTGGTGATGTCGAACTTCCCGAGGGCGAGTGTGGCCAGATACGTCGCCTGGGGCTTGTTCTCCCGCCAGTTGTAGCGGGTCCAGCCGAGCTGCGAACTCGTCGACTGGAGCGTGCCGTTGGAGATGGCCTGGGTGCCGTTCGGCACCGCCACCGACACGTCGTAGGTCGCCTTGTCGCTCGGGTGGTCGTTGCTCGGGAACCACCACCACGCCGACTCGGGCTCGTCCGCCGCGACCGCGCCGTCCGGGGTCCGGTGCCAGGTGGTGAAGCCGTACGCGCTCTTCGTGGACGGCACCCCGCTGTAGCGGACCACGACCGTGATCGGCGTGCCCTTGGGCAACGGGGTCTTCGGGGTGATCTCCAGCTCGTGCTGGCCGGAGGTCGCGAACGTCGCCTTGGCGCCGTTGACCCGGATCTCGCTGACGTCCAGCAGGAAGTCCAGATTGAAGCGGGACAGATCCTCCGTGGTCTTGGCGAGGATCGTCGCCGTGCCCGCCAACTCGTCCGTCGCGGGCTGGTATTGGAGCCTGAGGTCGTAGTGCGAGACGTCGTATCCGCCGTTGCCGTAGAACGGGTAGTAGGGGTCGCCGATGCCCGGAGCGCCGGGGGAGTAGCTTGCCGCCGACGCCGGGATCGCCAGCATGAGCGAGGCCGCCGCGAGTGCGCCCGGCGCGATGATTCTGCGGTGCACGAGAACTCCAAGTCGTAGGGCTCCACGAGAAGTTCGGAGAACCGTGGGGGTCCACGAAGGTCGAAGAGCCGTAGGGGTCGGTCCACGAAGTCTGTTCAGAGGCTATTCACTCCCTGTGGCCCCGCGCCTGTCCACGGCCCCTCCTGTCACACGATCGCCATTCGGCCGTCATGACCCCGAACGGCCCCGAGTGCCTCTTCCAGCACGGGAGTTGACCGATGTACCGTCCGCGCATGCCGAAACGCACGCGCTTCACGATCTGGAGATCGCTCGCGACCGCGGCGATCGCCGCCCTCCTGGCCGCCTTCCTCACCCCGGTGGCGGCCCAGAGCGCCCCACAGGAGAGCCAACCCGTCTACTCCTACGCCAACGCCGTCCGCGAGGCCGTCTGGGTGGACACCGGACTCGACGGCGACGGCGACGGAAAGGCCGACCGGGTCGCCGTCGACATCGTCCGGCCCAGCGAACCCGCCCGCCAGGGCCGCAAAGTCCCCGTCATCATGGACGCCAGCCCCTACTACTCCTGCTGCGGCCGCGGCAACGAGAGCCAGCTGAAGACGTACGACGCCGGCGGCAACGTTGTCCAGATGCCGCTCTTCTACGACAACTACTTCGTGCCCCGCGGCTACGCCTTCGTCGGCGTCGACCTCGCCGGCACCAACCGCTCCGACGGCTGCGTCGACGTCGGCGGCCGCTCCGACATCCAGTCCGCGAAGGCCGTCGTCGACTGGCTCAACGGACGCGCCAAGGCGTACACGACACGCACCGGAACCGTTCGCTCGCAAGCGAGTTGGACCAACGGCAACACCGGGATGATCGGCAAGAGCTGGGACGGCACCATCGCCAACGGCGTCGCCGCCACCGGTGTGAAGGGCCTGAAGACGATCGTCCCGATCAGCGCCATCTCCTCCTGGTACGACTACTACTTCGCCAAGGGCGCCCCGCTCTACGACTCCGGCCCCGACTGGCTCTCCGGCTACGTCGACAGCCCCGATGCGCAGGCCAAGTGCGCCGCCGTCCAGCAGAAGATCGTCGACGGAGCCCCGCGTACCGGGGACTGGACGCCGTTCTGGACCGAGCGCGACTACGTGAAGGACGCGAGCAAGGTCAAGGCCAGCGTCTTCCTCGTGCACGGCATGCAGGACCTCAACGTCCGCACCAAGAACTTCGGCCAGTGGTGGGACGCCCTCGCCAAGAACGGCGTCGAGCGCAAGATCTGGCTCTCCCAGACCGGCCACGTCGACCCCTTCGACTACCGCCGTACGCAGTGGGTGGACACCCTGCACCGCTGGTTCGACCACGAACTCCTCGGCTACGACAACGGAATCGACCGCCGGCCGATGGCCGATGTCGAACGCCACCCGGACCAGTGGGTCACGTCGGCGACCTGGCCGCCGAGCGGCACCGCGACGATCACCCTCCACCCGGCGCAGGGCACCCAGGCGGGCGTGGGCACGCTCGGCCTCGGCACCGGCGCGGGCACCGAGACGTTCACCGACAACCCCCAGGAGAGCGAGACCGACTGGGCGGCCGCGATCGACAAGTCGACCGCGGACAAGGCCGGTTTCGTCACCGGACCCCTCACGAAGGACCTGCGCCTGTCGGGTTCCTCGAAGGTGACGATCACCGCGACGCCCACGACCTCAACGGCCCATCTGTCGGCCGTACTTGTCGATGTCGGCCCCGACACGATCCGGGACTACGCCGACTCGGCCGAGGGCATCACCACGCTCACGAACCGCACCTGCTGGGGCGAGAGCACGGCGGGCGACAGTGCGTGCTTCCTCGCAACTCAGGCCAAGACGAAGGCGGTTGACTACAACGTCTTCAGTCGAGGCTGGGCCGACCTCGGCAACTACGCCTCCGCCACGAAGGGTGTACCGCTAACCCCGGGCAAGGCCTACACCATCACCCTCGACCTGGCGGCGACCGACCACGTCGTCCGGGCCGGACACCGCCTCGCCCTGATCGTCGCGGGCACGGACAAGGACCTCATCGACCCGCCGTCCACCACCCCGACCCTCACCCTGAATCTGTCCCGCACCGCGGCCCAACTCCCGCTCGTCGGCGGCGCGTCGGCGTTCGCGAAGGCCACGGCGGGCAGCAAGTCCGTGGCATCCGACGCCGAGACCCTCGACGGCGTACGGGCACCGCGCAGCGCCCGGCGGGTCCCCGGCAACTGATCACCGACTCGGTGCGGGGCGGCGGAGCGAGTGGGCTCCGCCGCCCCACACCGAGCTCGGGCATGTCGTACAGGTGGGCCGCCGTGAGGACCTGATCCCGAGCCTCGCGGCTCAGCCCCGCCGCGCCTCCACCAGCTCCGCGGCCTCCCGCGCACACCCCCACGCCACCGTGATCCCCGCCCCACCGTGACCGTAGTTGTGCACCAACACCCGTCCGTCCCGCAGCACTTCACGCTCCAGGCGCACCGAGGGCCGCGTGGGCCGCAGCCCCACCCGGTGTTCCAGCACCCGCGCCCCGGCGATCTCCGGCCGGATCGCCGCGCACCGGGCGATGATCGCCTCGGCGACCGCGGGATCGGGTGTCATCGACCAGGCGTCCTCCTCGGCCGTGCCGCCCAGGATCAGCCCGCCCGGCTGCGGGAAGAAGTACGTGGACGTGTCCGCGGAGTGGTCGACGGACGTCAGCCAGGTCGTGATCCCCGGGTTCTCCACGACGACCAACTGCCCGCGCACCGGCCGCACCGAGGGATCGGGCACGAGGTCCAGGGAGTCGAGCCCCGTGCAGTTGACCACGACGGCCGCCGGCACCTCCGTGAGATCCACCACCGACTGCTCCTCGACGGTCCCGCCCAGCTCCAGGAACCGCCCCCGCAGCCACGGCAGATGGGCCGGCATGTCGATCAGCGGCAACCGCGCCCACAGCCCGCCGCCCGCGTACTCCTCGGCCAGCGCCGGCCGCAGCCCCGGCACCCGGGCCGCCCACGACCCCAGCTCGTCCAGCCGCGTCTCACCCTGTACACCCTCGACCATGCGTACGCCCGTCTCCTCGGGCCGCGCCGCCAACTCCTCGTACACGACGAGGGATTGGAGCGCCCACTCACCGACGAGCGCCTCCGGCTCGATCCGGTACGGCCACCACAGGGCGCCCGCGACCGCCGAGGTCGTCAGCTCGACAGGCTCCCGCGTCCACACCCGCACCCGGGCACCGCGCTCCGCCAGCACGACCGCCGTCGTCAACCCGATGACGCCCCCGCCGACCACGATCACATCGCCACTCATGCCCCTGTCCATGCGCGGACGGTAGCGGAATACGCCATGCAGTGCTCACATCCCCTCGCGCTGGGGATACTCACGGCATGTCTGCCGAATACGCGGCCTTCGGCCTGGCACCGGCGATGCGTGCCGGTGAAGTCCTCGCGGGCGGCGGCTACCAGCTGCACCGCGACTTCGTCGACTTCATCGTCGACGGACGCCCGCTGCTGTTCCAGCTCACGGACCTGGACGCCGTCTCCCCGCTCGCCTCCGACGTCCCACCGGCGATCTTCACCGCCCAGGTCCGCAGCCTCCTCCTGGAGACGGACCCACCCCTGAAGGGCGGCCGCTACGTCATCTACGGCTGTCCCGAGTGCGAGGACCTGGCCTGCGGCGCCGTCACCGCCGTCATCCAGCAGGACGGCGCCGACTACATCTGGCGCGACTTCGCCTGGCAGACCGACGAAACCGCCGACCTGGAACGCAACGGCTACCACGGCATAGGACCCTTCCGCTTCGCCGGAGCCGAGTACCGCGCGGCCCTCGACTCCCTCGTCGACGGCACCGCGCCCCCGGTCGCCAAACGCCGCGTCCTGCTGATCGGCGCCCGCGTCGCGATCCTCGCCAAGCTCGCCGCCGCCCTGCGCGCCATCGGCATCGGCGCCGACATCACCGGCGACGCGACCCACGTCCCCGCCGACGAACTCCGCGGCTACGGCGCCGTAGCGTTCGGCCGGGCCGTCACGGAGGAGCAACGGGCCGCCGTACGGGCCGCGTTCGACCTCGCCGGGGTCGACGTGGCGTACGTCGACGGCCTCGCGCCCATCGTCCCGCTCCTCGTCGCCCAGATCGAACACGCCCTGGACCGCCGCCCCGCCGAGCAGCACCGGCTGACCCGCCTGGTCGCGGCCGACGGCGAGGCGGGCATCGAGGTCACCTCGCCGTGCCGGGTGCGCGTCACCGCGTACCGACTCGACCGCCTCTACCGCGGCCACACCCAGGAACTCTTCGACGGCGTGCTGGAACCCGGCCGCCACCACATTGCCCTGGACGCGAAGGCGGTGAAGGGCGAGTCCTTCGTCGTGGCCCGCACCACGGGGAGCGTGCTGGTGGAGGCGATGGCGCGGTGAAAACCGCGGCGCGGGCGGGGAAGGGGACCGATTAGGATCGGCGGTCTGATGACTGCCACTCTCGTCGCCAAGAATCTCGCCGCCGGACACGGCGACCGCGCCCTCTTCACCGGGCTCGACCTCGTCGTCGCACCCGGCGATGTGATCGGCCTTGTCGGTGCCAACGGCGCGGGCAAGTCCACCCTGCTCAGGATGCTCGCCGGTCTGCTCGCACCGGAGGAGGGCGAGCTGCGCCTCTCCCCGCCGGCAGCGACCGTAGGCCACCTCCCGCAGGAGCCGGAACGGCGCCCGGGCGAGAGCGTGCGCGCATTCCTCGCGCGCCGCACGGGAGTCGCCGAGGCCCAGCGGACCATGGACGAGGCCACGCAGGCACTGGTGGACGGCGCACCCGGCGCCGACGACGCGTACTCGGCGAGCCTGGAGCGCTGGCTCGACCTCGGTGGCGCCGACCTCGACGAACGGGCCGATGAGATCGCCGACTCGCTCGGCCTGGCGATCGACCTGGACCAGCCGATGACGTCCCTGTCCGGCGGCCAGGCGGCACGCGCGGGCCTGGCGTCCCTCCTCCTCTCCCGCTACGACGTCTTCCTGCTCGACGAGCCCACCAACGACCTGGACCTCGACGGCCTGGAGCGCCTCGAACGCTTCGTCTCCGGCCTGCGCGCGGGCACGGTCGTCGTGTCGCACGACCGCGAGTTCCTCACCCGCACGGTCACCAAGGTCCTCGAACTCGACCTGGCCCAGAACCAGATCAACCTCTACGGCGGCGGCTACGAGGCGTACCTGGAGGAGCGGGACGTGGCGCGCCGGCACGCCCGCGACGACTTCGAGGAGTACGCCGACAAGCGCTCCGCGCTCCAGGACCGGGCGCAGATGCAGCGCGGCTGGATGGACAAGGGCGTCAAGAACGCCCGCCGCAAGGCGAACAACGACAACGACAAGATCGGCCGCAAGTTCCGCAGCGAGGCGAGCGAGAAGCAGGCGGCGAAGGCCCGGCAGACCCAGCGGATGATCGAACGCCTCGATGTCGTCGAGGAGCCCCGCAAGGAGTGGGAGCTGCGGATGGAGATCGCGTCCGCGCCGCGCTCCGGTGCGGTCGTGGCGACGTTGCGGGACGCGGAGGTACGGCGGGGTGACTTCAGCTTCGGGCCGGTGTCCCTCCAGATCGACTGGGCGGACCGGGTCGCGGTGACCGGCGCGAACGGTGCGGGCAAGTCGACGCTGCTCGGCGCGCTGCTCGGCCGTATCCCGCTGGACGCCGGGCACGCGACGCTGGGCTCGGGTGTTCTGGTGGGCGAGGTCGATCAGGCCCGGCAGTTGTTCCACGGTACGGAGTCGCTGCTCGACGCGTTCTGTGCGGCCGTGCCGGACACGGAACCCGCCGAAGTCCGCACGCTGCTGGCCAAGTTCGGGCTCAAGGCACACCACGTGATGCGGCCGGCGGGGACGCTGTCACCGGGTGAGCGGACCCGTTCTGCTCTGGCCCTTCTGCAGGGGCGCGGGGTGAATCTCCTGGTACTGGATGAGCCGACGAACCACCTGGACCTTCCGGCTATTGAGCAACTGGAGTCGGCCCTCGATGCGTATGAGGGCACGCTGCTGTTGGTCACTCATGATCGGCGGATGCTGGATGCGGTTCAGGTGACTCGGCGGTTGGAGGTGGCGGACGGGAAGGTGACGGAGCAACGGTGAGTAGCGGTGAGGTTCAGGTTGTTCGTTCACTGCGGGGCGGTGGGGGCTGGTCGCGCAGTTCCCCGCGCCCCTTAAGGGCGGCCTGCTCCACCCGGTTCCGGTGCTCTGCCCACCAACTCGCGTCACCAGGGGCCATGTTGGTGCCCCCGGCCCGTTGCCCCACCGTTCCGTCGATGAGTTCTCGTACGACGTCGGCGTGGCCTGCGTGTCGGGACGTCTCGTAGGTCATGTGGACGAGGGTGCGGTGCAGGGTGAGTTCGTTGCCTCCCTCGCCGGGCATGCGGCCGATCGCATCGAGGGGGAGCGCCTCGATCGTCGCGTCGGAGTGGGCGCAGATCCGCCGGTAGTCGCCGACGATCTGCTCACGTGTCTCGTCCGGCGTCGCCCACAGATCCGCGTTCGGCTCGGCGTCCCCCGCGATCCACAACGCCGGCCCGTCGACCGGCCGCCCGAAGACCGTCCCGAAGTAGAACGCCTCGGCCCCGGCAAGATGCTTGACCAGCCCCAGCAGATTGGTGCCGGTCGGCGTCATCGGCCGCCGGATGTCGTACTCCGACAGCCCTTCGAGCTTCCACAGCAGCGCGTCCCGGGAGTCCTGCAGAAAGACGCGCAGATCGGCTTTGAAGTCCGGTGAGATCATGCCCCCAGTCTGTCGGCGAGATGATCGACGTCCACCAATTTTCGCCGCCGCGCGCCCACCCCTCAGGGGCGCGGGGCTGAATCTATTTGCGGCTCCGCCGCGGGGCGCGACCAGCCCCCACCGGCCCGCAGCTACCCCACAACCTGACCGGCGAAGCCGTCAGCGCTTGCCCTTCTTGCCCGGGTCCAACAACCCTGCCTTCCGCAAGGCATCAGCCATCGCACTGTTCCCCGGCGGCGGAGCCGCCTGCCGCGATCCACCACCCTGGCCC
>NZ_JBXVPZ010000222.1:0-7929 GCF_057961495.1 Streptomyces sp. P5F9
GTGGTGGAGGGGGTCCGTGAGGGGCGTGCGCCCCATACGGCACCCCCGGGCGCGCGGTCCGTTCGGGCGTTCGCTACTTTTGCGGGGTGGACAAGAAGAACGCCCTGCGCGCCGGTGCCCTGGCTGCCGGTACGACGCTGATGATGCTGCTCATGACGTCCCCCGCGCTCGCGCTCACCCGCGACGACGGTGACGACCCGGGCAATGGCCTGAGCGTCGCCCAGACGCTGGGGCTCTATGTCCTGATCCCGCTCGCCCTGTTCGCGGTCATCGCGGGCCTGGTCATGGCGCTGGACAAGTCCAAGGACCGCGCGCCGAAGGCCAAGTCCGGCAAGACCGGCACCGCTGTCGACGCCAAGGTCTGACCTCACCTTTTCCGGAAGGCGCCCACATCACCCACGGCGGTGAGGCGGGCGCCTTCGGCATGTCCGCTTCCGCTCACGGGCTCGGTGCCGTCAGACAGCGCGGGTCAGGGCCCTGCCGAGCGGTTGGGAGGCGGCGAGGGCGGTGCGAACCGGGGACACGCTTCGGGCGACCGGTGGCACCTGGGACCTGTCCGGAGGTGCCCGGCATCCGCTCGGCACCGCGACCCCGGACCTCCTCGATACCTGCCACGCCGAACGCCACCCCGTCGGCAGGTCGGTCCTCCGCGGCAGCGGTGGCGTCCGTCTCGCCATGGTCGGGACCCGGCGAGCGACCGTCGTACGGCACCGCCGGTGCGCCTGGACGGTTGCGTGGCGTGGGCCGCGGACACCGCCGAGCCGGTCGCGGTCGAGGCGGCTCTCGTCGCGCACGTCGGCTGAACAGGCCTGTCCGGAGCGGTCATCGCTCCGTCGAGGTCAGCAACTTCCGGAGCAGGTCGGCCAGTTGGGCGGCCTCTTCGGCGTCGAGGCCGGAGAGGGCCGCCGTCTGGGTGGCGAGGCCTGAGCCGACCGCCTCGTCGATGAGCGCCAACCCCTTCTCCGTCAGGGTGACTTGGAGGCCCCGGCGGTCGTGCGGGTCGGGGGAGCGGCGGAGCAGGCCGGCCCGTTCCAGTTTGTCGAGGCGGCCGGTCATGCCGCCCGTGGTGAGCATCAGGGTCGCGGAGAGCTCGCGCGGCGAGAGCGTGTAGGGCTCGTCGGCCCGGCGCAGGGTCGCGAGGACGTCGAACTCGCCGCGGGAGATGCCGTGCGGGACGTACGCCTTCTCCATGCGGTCGCCCATGGCCCGGGCGAGCCGGAAGATCCGCCCGAAGACCTCCATCGCGGCGGTGTCGAGGTCGGGCCGCACCGCCGCCCACTGCTCGACGATCGCGTCGACGGGGTCCTTGTCGTTCATGGGGTCGAGTATCCGCCGGTCAGTAGGTCGGTCGCAAGAAAGTGGATCAAGGGTCAGTGGATCGTGGGTCAGTGGGTCAGGAGTAAGCGGCTTGACGCTAAGTTGCTTAGCAGTAAGCTAATCACCGTCGACCTACTTCGACCTCCGCCGGCCCCTGCTGAAAGGCGCGTCTCCCATGGCCAGTCGTCCGGTCCTGACGGCCGCCCTCACCGCCCTCGCCCCCGTCTCCTGGGGCACCACCTACGCCGTCACGACCCAGTTCCTCCCGCCCGACCGCCCCCTCTTCACCGGCCTGATGCGCGCCCTCCCCGCCGGTCTCGTGCTCCTCGCGCTTGCCCGGGTGCTGCCGCGCGGTGCCTGGTGGTGGAAGGCGACGGTGCTCGGCGCGCTGAACATCGGTGCCTTCTTCCCGCTGCTGTTCCTGTCGGCGTACCGGCTCCCGGGTGGCATGGCGGCGGTCGTCGGCTCGGTCGGGCCGCTGATCGTCGTAGGCCTCTCGGCGGTGCTGCTGGGGCAGCGGCCCACGGCCCGGAGCGTGCTCACCGGTGCCGTCGCGGCCTTCGGCGTCAGTCTCGTCGTACTGAAGGCGGCCGGGGCGCTCGACCCGGTCGGGGTGCTCGCGGCCCTCGCGTCCACCGCCTCGATGTCCACCGGCACCGTGCTGACCAAGCGGTGGGGCCGCCCCGACGGCGTCGGCCCGCTCGCCCTCACCGGCTGGCAGCTCACCGCGGGCGGGCTGCTGATCGCGCCGGTCGCCTTCCTGGCCGAGGGGGCGCCGCCCGCGCTCGACGGCCGGGCGGTCGGCGGTTACCTGTACCTCGCGCTGGCCAACACGGCGGTCGCGTACTGGCTCTGGTTCCGCGGCATCGGCCGGCTCTCCGCGACCCAGGTCACCCTCCTCGGCCCGCTCTCCCCGCTGACCGCGGCCGTCGTCGGGTGGGCGGCGCTCGGGCAGGCGCTGACGGCGGTGCAGGTGGCGGGGATGGCGCTGGCGTTCGGGGCGACGGTGGCCGGGCAGATCGGGGCGCGTACGCCTCGGGTTCCGGTTCGGGGAGTAGCGTCACGCGGGAACGCCGTGACGCAACACCGGAGGCGCCCGTGGCCGATGAATCCTGCCCCAGTTGTGGCAAGCCGCTCACCGCACGGGCGGGCCGTACCGGTCGGCGTTCCGTCTACTGCTCCGCCGCCTGCCGGCAGAAGGCCTACCGGGAACGGCAGGGGAGCGGCGGAGTAAGTGTGCACGGCCTGATCAAGGAGATCGGGCGGCAGGTGGAGGAGCTGGTGCCGCAGCCGCCCTCCGTCTTCTACTCCGGGGTGACGGAACTGTCGTCGTCCGTCGCGCGGCTCCGGCGAGTGGCCCGCACGGCGCGCGATACCGCTCAGGAATCCGTCACCCCTGTGACCGTTACGGAAGTCCCGCTCGACGAAGGCGACTTCGCGGCCCTCGTCGAGTCCCACCGGCGTGAGATCCAGGTCCACTGCTACCGCATGACCGGGTCGTACGACGACGCCGAGGACCTGGTGCAGGAGACGTTCCTGCGGGCCTGGCGGGCGCGGGACACCTTCGAGGGGCGGGCCGGTGCCCGTACCTGGCTGTACCGCATCGCCACCAACGCCTGCCTGGACTTCCAGCGCCGTACGGCCCGCCGCCCCAGGCGCTACGAACCGTTGCCCGGCATGAACCACGGCGGCGGGGAGCCACTCGCCCGTATCACGTGGCTACAGCCGTACCCCGACGACGAGTTGCCCTCCGCCGAGGAGCAGCCGGAGGCCGCCGTGGTCTCCCGCGAGACCCTCGAACTGGTCTTTCTGGCCGCCGTACAGCATCTCCCGCCGCGCCAGCGTGCGGTGTTGGTGCTGCGGGACGTGCTCGGGCTGACCGCCGTCGAGACCGGCGAGGCGCTCGGCATGACCGTGGCCTCGGTCAACAGCGCGCTGCAACGGGCCCGCCCCACCCTGCGCGACCGGCTGCCCGGCCGCCGCGCGGACTGGACGGCCGCCGGACCCACCGAGCACCAACGCGCCCTGGTCAAGCGGTACATGGCCGCCGCCGAACGCCTCGACCTGTCCGAGGTCGCCGAGCTGCTCAGCGAGGACGTCACGCTCACCATGCCGCCGAACCCGTTCTGGTTCACCGGCCGCGACGCGCTCCTGGAGTTCCTGACCGTGAGCCTGGACGCCAACTCGCCCATGTTCCTCGGCCATTGGCGCCACCTGCCCGCCCGCGCCAACGGGCAGTTGGCGGCCGGGGGTTACGTCCGCAGGCCCGGTACGACGGTCTACCGCGCCCAGGTCCTCGACGTCCTCCGCTTCGACGCCGACGACCGGATCGTGGAGATCACGTCCTTCGAACCGCACCTGTTCCCGGCCTTCGGACTGCCGCTGCGCCTGTGACCGACGAGGGGTGACCGATGAGTGGCCGGTCCCGCGTGCGTCTGTATGGCCGACTCGAACGACACACGACCCGCAAGGAGTTCACCATGCTGCTCACCGACAAGACCGCGGTCGTCTACGGCGCCGGCGGCTCGATCGGCGGTGCGGTCGCCCGCGCCTTCGCCGCCGAGGGAGCCCGCGTCCACCTCGTGGGGCGCACCCGGGAGACGCTGGAGGCCGTGGCAGGTGACATCAAGGACGCCGAGGTCGCTGTCGTCGACGCCCTCGACGAGAGCGCCGTCACGGAACACCTCGCCCGCGTCGGCGACATCGACGTGTCCTTCAACCTCGTCTCGCGCGGCGACGTCCAGGGACTGCCGATCACCGAGATGCCCGTCGACGACTTCCTGCGGCCGGTGATCAACGGCACCCGGGCCAACTTCATCACCGCCCGCGCCGCCGCCCGCCGGATGGCCGAGCGGGGCAGCGGCGTCGTCCTCACCCTCAACAGCGGTTCCGCGCACGGCAGTCCGATGATGGGCGGCACCGGTCCCGCCGACGCGGCCACCGACAGCCTCGTGCGCAACCTGGCGATGGAGGTGGGCCCGCGCGGGGTGCGTGCGGTCGGGATCTGGGCCGCGGGCATCCCCGAGACGCTCACCATCGAGAAGCTCGGCAAGGTCAACCCCGACCTCAACGAGGCGGCGATCCAGGGCATCCTCGACCACCTGTCGAGCCTGCGCATGACCCGCCGCAACCCCACCCTCGCGGAGATCACCGCGACCGCCGTCTTCCTCGCCTCGGACCACGCGGCGAGCATCACCGGCACGTTCGTCAATGTCACGGGCGGGATGTTCCCGGGCTGAGCGGCACACGAAAGGGGGCGCCCGGCAGAACACCGGGCGCCCCCTTCGACGTACCGCTTAAGACGACTACGACGCGGCCGCGTCCGCCGCCTGGGCCTTCAGCGCGCGCTCCACGCCCGAGCGGGACTCCGAGACCAGGCGGCGCAGGGCCGCGTTGGGCTCGGCGGTCGTCAGCCAGGTGTCCGTGCGGTCCAGGGTGTCCTGGGAGACCTGGACCGACGGGTAGAGGCCGATCGCGATCTGCTGGGCGATCTCGTGCGAACGCGTGTCCCAGGCATCCTTGACGGCGGCGAAGTACTTCTCCGTGTACGGCGCCAGCAGTTCGCGCTGGTCCGTCTGGACGAAGCCTGAAATCACCGCTTCCTGAAGGGCGTTGGGGAGCTTGTCGGACTCGACGACCTGCGCCCAGGCCTCCGCCTTCGCCTCCTCGGTCGGGCGGGCGGCACGGGCGGTCGCCGCGTGGCGCTCACCGGCGGCCGTCTTGTCCCGCTCGTACTCGCCGGCGATCTCCGCCTCGTCGAACCGGCCCACGGACGCGAGGCGTTCGACGAACGACCAGCGCAGCTCGGTGTCGACGGCCAGCCCCTCGATCGTCTGGGTGCCCTCCAACAGGGCGTCCAGCAGGTCGAGTTGCTCCGGCGTACGGGCCGTGGACGCGAACGCCCGGGCCCACGCCAGCTGGTGGTCGCTCGCGGCCTCGGCGGAACGCAGGTGTGCCAGCGTGGCGTCCGTCCACCGGGTGAGCAGGGCCTCGCGGGCGGCCGGGTCGGCGTACAGCTCGATCGCCAGCTTCACCTGCCGCTGGAGCGACTGCACGACGCCGATGTCGGACTCCTTGCCGATGCCCGACAGGACGAGCGACAGGTAGTCACGGGTGGCGAGTTCGGCGTCCCGCGTCATGTCCCAGGCCGAGGCCCAGCACAGGGCGCGGGGCAGCGAGGACTCGAAGTCGCCGAGGTGCTCGGTGACGAACGCGAGGGACTGCTCGTCGAGGCGGACCTTCGCGTACGACAGGTCGTCGTCGTTGAGCAGGACGACGTCCGGACGACGCTTGCCCACCAGCTGCGGTACGGCGGTGAGTTCGCCGTCCACATCCAGCTCGACGCGCTCGTCGCGCACCAACTTGCCGGTGTCCTCGTCGAGTTCGTACAGGCCGACGGCGATGCGGTGCGGGCGGAGCGTGGGCTCGCCCTTGGCGCCCTCCGGGAGCGCCGGGGCCTCCTGCCGGATCGCGAAGGCGGTGATGACGCCGTCGACGTCGGTCTCGATCTCCGGACGCAGGATGTTGATGCCGGCCGTCTCCAGCCACAGCTTCGACCAGGTCTTCAGGTCACGCCCGGAGGTCTCCTCCAGCGCGCCGAGCAGGTCGGACAGGCGGGTGTTGCCGTAAGCGTGCCGCTTGAAGTACGCCTGCACGCCCGCGAAGAACTCGTCCATGCCGACATACGCGACGAGCTGCTTCAGGACGCTCGCGCCCTTGGCGTACGTGATGCCGTCGAAGTTGACGAGCACGTCGTCGAGGTCGTTGATCTCGGCCATGATCGGGTGGGTGGAGGGCAGTTGGTCCTGCCGGTAGGCCCACGTCTTCATGGAGTTGGCGAAGGTCGTCCAGGAGTGCGGCCAGCGCGACTGGGGGGCATAGGCCTGGCAGGCGGCCTCGGCGTAGGTGGCGAACGACTCGTTCAGCCACAGGTCGTTCCACCACTCCATGGTGACCAGGTCGCCGAACCACATGTGGGCCAGCTCGTGCAGGATCGTGGAGGCCCGCACCTCGTACGCGGCGTCCGTGACCTTCGACCGGAACACGTACTGGTCGCGGATGGTCACCGCGCCCGCGTTCTCCATCGCGCCCGCGTTGAACTCCGGGACGAACAGCTGGTCGTACTTCTTGAACGGGTACTGGTAGGCGAACTTCTCCTGGAACCAGTCGAATCCCTGCCGCGTGACCTCGAAGATCGCGTCCGAGTCGAGGAACTCGGCGAGCGAGGGCCGGCAGTAGATGCCCAGCGGCACGCTCTGCCCGTCCTTCTCGTACACGCTGTGCACGGAGTGGTACGGCCCGACGATCAGCGCGGTGATGTACGTCGAGATGCGCGGCGTCGGCTCGAACACCCAGGTGTCGTCCCGGGGTTCGGGCGTCGGGGAGTTGGAGATGACGGTCCAGCCGGAGGGCGCCTTCACGGTGAACTGGAAGGTGGCCTTGAGGTCGGGCTGCTCGAAGGAGGCAAAGACCCTTCGCGCGTCCGGGACCTCGAACTGGGTGTAGAGGTACGCCTGTTGGTCGACGGGGTCGACGAACCGGTGCAGTCCCTCACCGGTGTTGGTGTACGCGCAGTCGGCGACGACCCGCAGGATGTTCGGCCCTTCCAGCAGCCCAGCCAGCGCGATCCGCGAGTCCTTGAAGACCTCGGCGGGGTCGAGCGGGTCGCCGTTCAGCGTCACCTCGTGGACGGCCGGGGCGACCAGGTCGATGAAGGACTCGGTGCCGCCCTCCGTCACATCGAAGCGCACCGTCGTCGCGGACCTGTAGGTCCCGCCCTCCTGCGCGCCGGAGAGGTCGAGATCGATCTCGTACGAGTCAACGGTGAGCAGCGTTGCCCGCTGCCGCGCCTCTTCGCGAGTCAGGTTTGTGCCAGGCACGCGGTCATCTCCTCGTTATGTGTGGGTTGCGCCATCCTTCCACGGGACCTGTACAGAGCGCGATGTCCGGTTCCCGCCGGTGAGCGGGGCGGACGAGCGCGAGCCTGGGGGCATGACGACGTACACGGCACGACCCGTCGACCCGACGGTCCTGAAGGAGCTGCGCTCTGCTGACGATGCGGGGCGCCGAATGGTTCCCGTGACGGATGAGGAGGGCGGCGCTCCGCTCCGCTGCTGCCTGCGCCGCAGCGAGCCGGGCGAGCGGATCGCCCTTGTCTCCTACGCCCCGCTGCGGCGCTGGGCGGCGGAGACGGGGGCCGCGCCGGGCGCGTACGACGAGCAGGGGCCGGTGTTCATCCATGCCGGGGAGTGCGGGGGGCCTGCGGCCGGCTCCGGGTATCCGTTCGCGAACGCCCACCGCGTACTGCGCCGGTACTCGGCCGAGGGGCACATCCTTGGCGGCGAGCTGGTCGACACCCTGGACGACGAGGCCATCCGCAGGGCCTTCTCCGACCCGTCGGTGGTCCTCGTCCACATCAGGGCGGTGGAGTACGGGTGCTTCTTCTTTGAGGTGCGCAGGGCGTAGCGTCCTCAAACGCCGGACGGGCTGGAAGACCAAGCCCCGGCCGGGGTCGAATTCAGCCTCTCCGGCGTTTGAGGAGCGGGGTCTGGGGCGGAGCCCCAGAAGGATGGGACGGGTAGGGGCGGCGGGGGCGAAAAAAACCAGGCCTCA
>NZ_JBXVPZ010000222.1:7990-15590 GCF_057961495.1 Streptomyces sp. P5F9
TGAGGCCTGGTTTTTTTCGCCCCCGCCGCCCCTACCCGTCCCATCCTTCTGGGGCGGAGCCCCAGAAGGATGGGACGGGTAGGGGCGGCGGGGGCGAAGAAAGCCCGTCAGCCCTTGAGCTCCGCCGCCACCAGCTCCGCGATCTGCACCGCGTTCAGCGCGGCGCCCTTGCGGAGGTTGTCGTTGGAGATGAACAGCGCGAGCCCGTGCTCGACCGTCTCGTCGGCGCGGATGCGGCCGACGTAGGACGGGTCCTGGCCGGCCGCCTGGAGGGGGGTCGGGATGTCGGTCAGGGCGACACCCGGGGCGCCGCCCAGCAGCTCCGTGGCGCGCTCGACCGTGAGGGGGCGGGCGAAACGGGCGTTGACCTGGAGGGAGTGGCCGGAGAAGACCGGGACCCGGACGCAGGTGCCGGAGACCTTCAGCCCGGGGATCTCCAGGATCTTGCGGGACTCGCTGCGGAGCTTCTGCTCCTCGTCGGTCTCGTGCAGGCCGTCGTCGACGATCGAGCCGGCGAGGGGGATCACGTTGAAGGCGATGGGGCGCTTGTAGACCTGCGGCTCGGGGAAGTCGACCGCGCTGCCGTCGTGGGTCAGCTTGTCCGCGTCGGCCACGACCTTCAGCGCCTGCCCGTGCAGCTCGGCCACACCGGAAAGACCGGAACCTGACACCGCCTGGTACGTGGCGACGACCAGCGCCTCAAGCCCCGCCTCAGCGTGCAGTGGCTTCAGTACCGGCATCGCGGCCATCGTCGTGCAGTTCGGGTTGGCGATGATGCCCTTGGGACGGTCGACGATCGCGTGCGGGTTCACCTCCGAGACGACCAGCGGGACCTGCGGGTCCTTGCGCCAGGCGGAGGAGTTGTCGATGACGACCGCGCCCTGCGAGGCGACCTTCTCGGCCAGCGCCTTCGAGGTCGCGCCGCCCGCCGAGAACAGCACGATGTCGAGCCCGGAGTAGTCCGCGGTCGCCGCGTCCTCCACCGTCACGCCGTCCAGGACCGTCCCCGCCGAACGGGCCGAGGCGAACAGACGCAGCTCGGTGACGGGAAAGTCCCGCTCCACGAGGATCCTGCGCATGACCGTGCCGACCTGACCGGTGGCTCCGACGATTCCGACCTTCACGGCGACTCCCTTTGCGTGCGTTCTACGTGGTCCAGCGCTTCCATGATGCGTCTCACCCGTGCCCGCGTGTCCAATCCTTTCGCCGCCCGGCCCGAGGAGTGGGACGCGACACCCGACCGCCCCCGGCCCGATCCTGCGGCGACGGCTCCGCGCGCTGCGAGAAATCCGCCCCGCACCGGCCCCGGACCGCAAGCCGTCCCGCCCGCCGGTGTGATCCACGCCTCCGCCCGCCGCCGCGGAAAATTCCTCCTCGCCCGGCCGAACGTTTCCGCCCGCTCCCGCGTCGTAGAGGAAACGCGGTGAGGGGGTGGCTTGTGCTGCGAAGAAAGGCCCGCCGGGTCCAGGAGGACGACGATCCTCTGGACGCGGCCCAGGAACGCCGGGTACGGGCGGTGCTCGCGCTCGGCGGGATGCCGCAGGCGGATCTGCCGGACGGCGTCCAGCAGGTACGGCTGCGGCTGCTGGAGCGGGCGGCGAAGGGCGACGAGGCGCCGCGCGACGTCTCGGCGTGGGCGGCGGTCGTCGCCTCGAACCTCGCCATGGACTGGCACCGCGCCAAACGCCGCCAGGAGCGGGTGGGGGAGCGGCTGGCCTCCCTGCGCCAGCTGGAGCACCCCTCCGGCGAGGACACGAGCGTCCTGTCCATGGCGGTGGCACAGGGTCTGGACGAACTGCCCGACCAGCACCGCCAGGTCCTCGTCCTGCGCTTCTACGCCGACCTGCCCGTGCGCGGGATCGCCGAGGAGCTCGGCATCCCGGAAGGCACGGTCAAGAGCCGGCTGCACTCCGCGGTCCGCGCCCTGCGCGACCGCCTGCACGAGGACGAGGTGGTGTGACGTGACCGCCGAGTACGACGGCGTGGACGCGCTGATGGCCGCGATCACGGACGAGCCGTTGCCGCAAGGGGCGGACGCGGACGCCGAGTTCATGGCAGAGCACCGGGTCGCCACGGCCGAAGTCGCTTTGCTGCGCGAGCAGTTGGGGATCATCGGGGAGGCGCTGTCGGCACCCCTGGCACCCTCGGCGCCCGAACCGGTGATCAGGGCCCGCCCGGCCCGGCGCCGCCGTCCCGCCCTGCGCGTCCTCGCCTACGGCACGCTCGCCACGGCGGTCGTGGCCACGATGATCACCGGGCTCGCCTGGCTGGGGGCGCACAACGTCGGTGGCGCGGGTGCGGGTGCCGACTCCTCGTCCGCCCAGAGCAAGTCCGACGCCCCCGCCAAGATCTCCGGGGACGGGCCGCCGCCGGATGAACCGGAGCTGGTGCTGGCCTGCGACCGGCTCGTGGTCGAGGGCACGGTGGCCGAGGTGGAGACGCACGTGGACGACCCCTGGAGCCGGATCGTGCTGACCGTGATCCGCTCCTACAAGCCCGCCAAGGGACCCTCCCAGGTGTCCTTCCTCCTCGACGGCGGGGCGGACCCGAAGCCGCGCAAGGGCCAGCATGTGCTGGTCGGGGTCGGACAGGGCCAGACGAACGCCGGCCTCTGGGCCGTCGGCGACGATCGTGTCGCCGCGAACCGCGCCTGGATCCTCAAGGCCCTGCCCGGCTCTCTGCACACGGCCTGCTCGCCCGGCTGAGCACGAGAAGGGCGGGCGCCCGCACGGACGCCCGCCCCCTCACCGCCGTATCCCTGTCAGGGCTACGAGGTGACCTTCTCGATCTTCACGCTGCCCAGCCCCGCGACCGTGCCGCGGGCGTTGACCAGCTGGACCTGGCCGAAGAACTCGCGTCCCTCGGGGGCCGGGGCCAGAGCGGTGACGCTGCCGGAGACCGTCGCCGAGGCGCCCGTGGCGAGCTTCACCGGCGTCGAACCGTCGACGGTGACCGTGCCGAGCGCCGGGGAGAAGAACACATCCCGGTAGTCGTACGCGGTCGAGCCGGACGGCACCGAATAGCCCACGACCTCGACCGTGTAGGTGCCGGCGGCCGGGTTGGCGACCGAGACCGCCTCCTCCGAGTCGCCGTCGGCGGACTGGCCGACGACGGTCCCGGCGGCGTTGTACACCGTCAGGTCCAGGTCCGCCGCCGTGTCCGACACGTTGCCGATCGCGACGTCCAGGGACGTGGCGCCGGCCGGGACGTCGACCGTGGTGGTCTGGGTGACGCCCTCGGTGATGGTGGGCCGCGCGGTCAGCGAGGAGCCGAGCGGGCCGCCCTTCAACGTGCCGTCCAGCGCCGCGTAGTTGTTCGTCACCTTCCAGGAGGCGGTGGCCGGGACGCCGACCTTGGCCTCGGGCACGGTCACGGTCTCCGGGTCGAAGGCCGCGCCGAGGACGGTGGCGTCCAGCTTGTACGGGTTGTCGAGCAGCGGCGACGTACGGCGCGCCTCGACCTCGATCTCCCAGACACCGGCCTGCGGGTCGGCGTACGACCGCACGTCGGGCTTGCAGCCGTTGCCGTCCAGGTAGTTGTTGTAGCAGTACGGGGTGCCCGTGTCCTCGACCGGAACGCCGTACGGGTGGATGGAGATGAACCGCGTCTGGCTCTTGTCCTTCAGCCCGCTCATCGCGACCTCAAGGGCCTTGGCGCCCGCGGGGACGGTCACGAAGTACGACTGGGTGCTGTTGCGCTGCACCGAATTCGCTTTGGAGTAGGTGTAGTTGACGGGCGAGGCGACCACGACCGTCGTGAGGATCTGCTTGTCGAGGCCCTCGGTCTTCGGGTCGTCGACCTCCAGGATCGCGCTCTTGATGCCCGAACTCCTGGGCGCAGCCTGCACCTTGACCGTCACCGGCTGGTTCAGCGGGAGCTTGACCTCGTCCGAGCCGACGATCCGGAAGGTGTCACCGGCGTTGTTCTCGAAGTGCAGCTCGTGCCGAACCGCCTTGTCCGCACCGGTGGTTCGCGTGATGGTGATGTCGTACGTCTTCTTCGCGCCGGCCTTGAGGCCGCCCTCGCGGTCGTATAGACCGGTTCCGAAGCCGGGCGTCTTCAGCGCGTAGTCGATCGCGGTGTCGACGGGAGCCTTCACGTCGTAGTTATCGGGCACAGCCTCGTGGGCGCCGGCGCCGTCCTTGATGGACTTCCACGCGTCCACGATGTCGATGAGGCCCGCGCCCTCCTCGTACGCCTGAACACCCTTGATGTGATCGGCCGTTGAGGTCAGCGCCGTGCGCAGGGTCGCCGGGGTGAGCGCGATGTGCTTCTGCTTCGCGGCGCTCAGCAGCAGCGCCGAGGCGCCCGCCGCCTGCGGGGAGGCCATCGAGGTGCCCTGGAGCATCGAGTAGCCGGCCGGCAGCGTGTAACCCGACTCGGGGACCGGGGAACCCGGCAGCCAGGTCTGGGTCGAGTTGATCGCGGCGCCGGGCGCGACGAGCGTCGGCGTGAAGCCGCCGTCCTCACGCGGGCCGCGCGAGGAGAACGGCAGCAGCTGGTACGAAGTCGCCACCTGCGAGCCGTAGTTGGCGGCCCAGGTCTGCTTCGAGATCGAGGCGCCGACCGAGATCACCTTGTCGGCCAGGCCGGGGTCGCCGATCGTGTTGGCGCCCGGACCGGAGTTGCCGGCCGAGATCACGAGCTGCACGCCGTAGGTGTCGATGAGGCGCGTGTACAGCGCGGCGCGCGCGTTGTTGCCGTCGTTCAGCGCGGGCAGGCCGCCGATCGACATGTTGACGATGTCGACACCGCGGTTGGCGACGAGGTCGATCATGCCCTCGGTGAGCGCCACGTTGGTGCAGCCGCCGGTCCAGGTGCAGGCGCGCGAGGAGACGAGCTTCGCGCCCGGCGCCTCGCCGTTCATCTTGCCGCCGAACAGGCCGTTGGCCGCGGTGATACCGGCGACGTGCGTGCCGTGCTCGGACTCGATGACACCGATGTTGACGAAGTCGGCGGTCTTGCCGACCCAGGACCCGCCGTACGGGTCCATGGGTACGTCCTTGCTGATCTGCACGACGAACGGCTGCCGCTCGACGACGTCCGTCGCCGGGTTGTCGGTGCCGAAGTAGCCGACCTGGTAGCCGTCCTTGTACGGCTTCATCGGGGTGTCGTCGCCGAAGTTCTGGTTGTTGTTCAGGTCGACCGTCACCGTGCCGGCCGCCGGGTCGTACAGGACACCCCACGCGTCGGTGGTGTCACCGTCACGGTTCGCGTCGCCCTTCGCGTCACCGCCGGTGGTGTACGACTCCTTGAACGTGCTGATCTCGTACGACCCCGCGGGCGCCGTCCAACTCGTGCCGCCGTACGTGAAGTTGGGGCCGGACACGGCCGTCACCATCGGGCGCCAGGTCTGGTCGCCGTCGACGATCGGGTCGGTCGAGGTGACCCAGTCGACGATCTTGCGCTCGCCGGTGGTGGTCTTCTGCAGCGCCGGGTGGCCGAGGTCGACGCCGGAGTCGAGGATGCCGATGGTGATGCCGCGGCCGTCCGCCTTCGGGTTCTTCTTCACGAAGTCGACGGCGCCCGTCTCGAAGGACGGGTTGTACGGGTTCGCGGCGGGGGTGTTCTTGTTCGGCGCCGAGTAAGTGGTCGTCGCCGTGGCCTTGTTGGCGCTCTTGGCGCCGCTCGCGGTGTCCGCGCTCGGCGTCGGGTCGTCGAGGGCGATCTCCTGCCGCAGGTCGATGGCCTGCACCGAGGACAGCTTCGAGGCGGCGGCGATCGCGGAGTCGGCCCTGCCGGTCGGGACGGTGGCGCGGACGTAGCCGAGCTTGTCGTAGGTGCGGCCCACGGAGCCGCCCTTGACCGCGTCCAGCTGCTGGGCGACCTGTTCGGTCGCGCCCGGCGCGGTGGCGATCATCATCGTGACGTTCTTGTCGCCGTCGGCCTTGGCCGTGGCGAGCAGATCGGCGTCGTCCGAACCGAGCTTGGCGGCGGCGGACTTGACGGTCGTGTCCGCGGGTGTGGTGGCGGAGGGCGAGTCGGCGGAGAAGGCCATGGGTATCGGCCCGGCCGCGGAGAGCGCGGCGACGAGACCGGCGGCCACGGATATTCGGGCCACGCGTCTCTGGTGGGAGAGGGTCATCGGCATCCCTTGTAGGTGAAGAATCCAGTGCCGGACGAGGGCACAGCTTTACCCAAGGGACGGTTGTTTGGGAAGTGTTGACCGAAACGCTATGAACGTATGGGGAAAACCCCCTATTCGTGCCCGGGGTTCGAACGGGCGTAGTGACGGGACGCCTTCGCGCGGTTGCCGCAGGCCGCCATCGAGCACCAGCGGCGGGTGCCGTTCCGCGACGTGTCGAAGAAGCGCAGGACGCACGCCTCGTGGGCGCAGCGGCGGATGCGGTCCGGGGCGGTGGAGAGCAGCTCCAGATAACTGCGGGCGGCGAGCCAGCCGGGCCCCCACCTGGGGTCCTCGAACTCGGGCACCTCGCCGGGCCCGTCGGCGGTGAGCGTGGCCCGGATGCGTCCCATGCCGAGCACGACGTCGAGGTCGCCCGTGCGGCCGTCGTCCAGGGCCAGCTTCAGCGCGGTGCGCGTGCTGTTGACGTACGTCAGGGTGACCGTGTCGGCCGCGAACCGGTCGTCGAGCCCGTTCGACCCGAGCCACACGGCGAGCCCGCCCGGGACCGCGAACAGATCCTGTACGGCCCCGTCCCGCATCCACCGCGTGTTGAGCAGGTCGAGCGCGAGCGGCTCGCCGATGAGCGGCCGGGGGTCCTCGGTGAGGGGCGTCGGCTTCGACGTGGGCTTCGGCATATCGGGTGCCTCTCTTCTGATCTAACCGGTCAAGAGTACGTGACCGGTTGACTGTCTCCGATTCTAACCACTAAAGTCGTCGACAACGGTTATATCGGCGAAGGGCTTCCCATGACCCCGCACCTCGGCCACATCGGCCTGAACGTCACCGACCTCGACCGCTCGCTCGCCTTCTACCGCGACGTCCTAGGCTTCGCGGTCCTCGCCGAGGGCAAGGAGGGCGACCGCCGGTACGCGTTCCTGGGCGACGGCGCCGGCGACCACCCGGTACTCACCCTCTGGCAGCAGGCGCAGGGGCCGTACGACAGCGACCGCGCCGGCCTGCACCACCTGGCGTTCGCGGCCGACTCGATCGAGGGGGTCCGGCGGTACGAGGAGGCGCTCAAGGCCTACGGCGCCGCGTTCGCGTACGAGGGCGTGGTCGCCCACCGCGAAGGCGCGGCCTCCGGCGGCATCTTCTTCCACGACCCGGACGGCACCCGCCTGGAGATCTCGGTGCCGACCGGCGCGGAGGACGCCCCGGCCCCCAACTCCGACGCCCCGACCTGCGGTTTCTTCTAGCCGTGGAAGCCGCCGAGGCCATGCAGACCTATCACGCGGGCTCCCGCGCCGTGCAGGACCGGGCGGGGGTGCGTGAACTCGCCGACCACGTCGGCCGGATCATCGGCCAGGGCATCAAACCCGTGGCCGCCGCCTTCCTCGAACTCCAGCCCCTCCTGATCCTGGGCGCGGCCGACCCCGCGACGGGCCGGGTATGGGCCTCACCCCTCACCGGCACCCCCGGCTTCGTCCGCGCGACGGGCCCGCACCAGATCTCGATCACCGGCGGCCCCCGCCC
>NZ_JBXVPZ010000223.1:0-15541 GCF_057961495.1 Streptomyces sp. P5F9
GCCCCTGTGGAAGCAGACCCACCCCGACCGCGACCCCGACGCCCACCTCGCCGACGGTCAGGTGATCGAGGCCGCGGGCGCCGACCTGAAGGTCCTGCACACGCCGGGGCACGCGCCCGGCGCGGTGTGCCTGTACGACCCCGGGCTCGGCACGGTCTTCACCGGCGACACCCTCTTCCACGGCGGCCCGGGCGCCACGGGACGGTCGTACTCCGACTTCCCGACGATCATCGACTCCATCCGCGACCGGCTGCTGACCCTTCCGGCCGAGACGAAGGTGCTCACCGGACACGGCGACTCGACGACCGTCGGTGCGGAGGCCGCACACCTGGAGGAGTGGATCGCGCGAGGGCACTGAGACACCGCTAAAACCCGACAGAAGGTGTCCGGCTTCTCCTGCACGATCGACATGACAACGAGTCGAACGAGCACGGGAGGCCGGACATGCCGAGTCCACTGGAAGGCAAGGTCGCGCTGGTCGCGGGGGCGACGCGCGGAGCGGGACGCGGGATCGCCGTGGAACTGGGCGCGGCCGGCGCCACCGTCTACGTGACCGGGCGGAGCACCCGCGCGAAGCGCTCCGAGTACGACCGGCCCGAGACCGTCGAGGACACCGCCGACCTCGTCACCGCGGCCGGCGGCCGGGGTATCGCCGTCCCCACGGACCACCTGGAGCCCTCGGCCGTCCGGGCCCTCGTCGACCGTATCGACGACGAACAGGGCCGCCTCGACATCCTCGTCAACGACATCTGGGGCGGCGAGCACCTCTTCGCCTGGGACGCCCCCGTCTGGGAACACGACCTCGACAAGGGGCTCCGCATCCTCCGGCTGGCGGTCGAGACGCACGCGATCACCAGCCACCACGCGCTGCCCCTGCTGCTGCGCAGGCCCGGCGGCCTGGTCGTGGAGATGACCGACGGGACCGCCGAGTACAACCGCGACACCTACCGCGTCTCGTTCTTCTACGACCTCGCCAAGTCGTCCGTCCTGCGCATGGCCTTCGCCCTCGGCCACGAACTCGGCCCGCGCGGCGCCACCGCCGTCGCGCTCACCCCGGGCTGGCTGCGCTCCGAGATCATGCTCGACCAGTTCGGCGTACGCGAGGACAACTGGCGCGACGCCCTGGAACGCGTCCCCCATTTCGCCATCTCGGAGACCCCGCGCTACGTCGGCCGTGCCGTCGCCGCCCTCGCCGCCGACCCTCAAGTGGCCCGCTGGAACGGGCAGTCGCTGTCCAGCGGCGGACTCGCCCCGGTGTACGGCTTCACGGATCTGGACGGGAGCCGCCCGGACGCGTGGCGGTACCTGGTGGAAGTGCAGGACGTGGGGAAGCCGGCCGATGCGACTGGGTATCGGTGAGGCGAGAGGTCAGACCCCCGTCACCGGCCAACGCCCCGAGTGGCCCGGGGGGAGCGCCAGATCGTCCCGTACGGCGGCGTAGTAGCCCTCGCGTCTGGACCGCTGACGATCCATCAACTCCCGCCAGGCCTCGGGGTCGTGGGTCTGCGCACGCATGAACCGCTCCATCTCCATCACCGCGCCGACCCACGCCCGGGCCTTGTCCACCACCTCCGTACTCCCCAGCAGAAGCAGCGCCTCACCGGGCGGATCCCGGTCCACGGTCGCCTCGGCCAGCAGTGGTTCCGCCTCGGCCGGGGACAACGGGTGCGGATGCGGGTCGTTGCCGAAATGGGAGGCGACCCGGTAGGTCAGGGTCACGGACTTCTTCAGGGTCCTGGCGTACTCGGCGTACACCTCAAGCCGCCGCTCCTCCCAACGGGCGTCCCGCTCACGGCGGAACCTCGCCCGATCGCCCCGCACGATCGCGACGTACGAACCCAGGGCGCCGATCACGACACCGATGAGCGCGGGAAGTTGCTGGATGAACGCGTTCATGTCCGCACGCTATCTGCCGAGTTGATCGTTCCGGCAGTACGTTCGGCCGCATGACTGACACAACGCGCTTCGAGGGGTACGGAGTTCTCGTCACCGGTGCGGCCCGCGGCATCGGCGCGGCCATCTCCCGGCGGCTCGCGGAGGAGGGGGCGCGGGTGCTGGTGACCGACGTCGATGTGCCCGAGGCGGAGAAGACGGCGGCGGCACTGCGTGAACTCGGGCCGGCGACCGAGGCGTTCGGCTGTGATGTGGGGGACCGGGAGGCGGTGGAGCGGGCCGTCGCCCGGGCCGTTGAGTCCTTCGGGGCACTCGACGTCCTGGTCAACAGTGCCGCGCACTGCACGCCCGACCTCCCGCTCTTCGAGGACGAGCCCGACGACGAGTGGGCCAGCGACCTCGACATCACGCTGACGGGAACGTACCGGTGCTGCCGCGCCGCACTCCCGCACCTGGTCGCTTCGGGACGCGGGGCGATCGTCAACATCGGTTCCGTGAACGGTGCTCAGGACTTCGGCAACCATGCCTACAGCGCGGCCAAGGCCGGACTCACCTCGCTGACCCGCACCCTCGCCGGGCACGCCGGCCGGCGCGGCGTGCGGGTCAATCTGGTGATGCCGGGCACGGTACGGACCTCCGCTTGGGAGGGGCGGGACGATGAACTGGACGTGGTCAGCGGGCTGTTCCCGCTCGGCCGGGTCGGCGAGCCCGAGGACATCGCCGCGGCCGTCGCGTTCCTCGCCTCCCGGGACGCCTCCTGGATCACCGGCACCACCCTCGCCGTCGACGGAGGGCTCACCGCGGTCAACACCGGGTTCCGGCAGTCCCTTTCAGAGCGCGGGGCCAGGGCGCAGTGAGGCGAGGGCCGCCAGCACCCGGTCCGTATCGGCCTCGGACGTACGCCAGTTGCTGAACGCGGCGCGCAGCGCGGGTGTCCCGTCGTAGACCGTCGGGGTGAGGAACGCCTCGCCGGTGGCCGCCACGGCCTCCGCGACGGCGGTCACCCGTTCCTGCGTGGGGTTCTCGGCGAGGGTGAAGCAGACGACGTTCAGCCGGACCGGCGCGGACAGCCGCAGGCCCGGGAGCGCGGCGATGCCCTCGCCGAGACGGTGGGCGAGAGCCACGTTGCGCTCGACGATCTCGCGGTGCCCGGCGCGGCCGTAGGCCATGAGGGAGAACCAGGCGGGGAGGGCGCGCAGCCGCCGGGAGTTCTCGGGGGTGAGGTGGAGGAAGTCCGGGTCGCCGGTCGGCGGGCCGAGGTACGGGGACGCGTTGTGGAACACCCTGGTCTGGAGGTCGCGTCGGCGGGTGAACTGGACGGCCGCGTCGTAGGGCACGTTGAGCCACTTGTGGAGGTCGACGCAGACCGAGTCGGCCGCGTCCAGGCCGTCGACGAGGTGGGCGTACGCGGGGGAGAGCGCGGCGAAGCCGCCGAACGCGGCGTCCACGTGCAGCCAGAAGTCGTGCCGTTCCTTCAATGCGGCGATCGCCCGCAGGTCGTCGAAGTCGACGGTGTTCACCGTGCCGGCGTTCGCGACGACGATCGCCGGGCGGCCCTTCAACTCGCTCAGCGCGGCGCCGAGTTGGGCCACGTCGACGGCCTCGCGGTTCCCGGCGAGCACGGGCACGTAGTGCATCCGGTCGCGGCCGATGCCCAACACGGACAGCGCCTTCGAGACGCTGGAGTGCGGGCTGCCGGAGAGCACGTCGACCGGGCCGAGCGCGGCGGCCCCGTCCTGCGACACGTCCACGCCCAGGCGCTCGCCGAGCCACTCGCGGGCGACGGCGAGACCCACCGTGTTGGACACGGTCGCGCCGGTGACGAACGCCCCGGAGTGCGCCTCGCCCAACCCGAACAGCTCGCGCAGCCAGCCGACCGTCTCCCGCTCCAGAGCCGCCGCCCAGGAACCGGCCGCGCCGGACACGTTCTGGTCGTAGGCACTGGTCAGCCAGTCCCCGGCGACCGACGCGGGCGTCGCACCGCCCGTGACGAACCCGAGGTAGCGCGGCCCCGCCGACCCCGAGAGACCGGGCGCCCACCGTTCGGCGAACCGCGCGAGCGCCGCCTCGCCACCGGCCCCCTCGACCGGCAGCGGCTCCCCGTCGGGCGCCTTGTCGAGCCGGACGACCGCCCGCTCGGCCATCCCGTCCAGCTCACGGGCGGCGACATCACGGGCGGACTGGAGGAGTTCGGGGAGCCGGGACAGATCGTCGGCGAGGGTGTGGTGCATGGGCGGCAGCGTAGGGCGACGGGGCGGGCCGGGTATCGGTCCACTTCGGCGAAACTGGACCGATGGCGCGGGAATCGTCCCAGTGGTCGGCGCCTGGGAATTCCTTGGGCGGTGTCGGGGCCGTGCTGGAGGACGGGGATGTGCACCCCCTACGTCTACCGCGTCACCAAGTACGATCCCGAGGCGGGTGTCGATCGCCTGTCCGTCCGCGAGCCGGGGGTCGTGTCCTTGGCCCACTTCGGAGTCGAGCCGCCCCTGTCGGGTTTCGGGCTTGCCGGAGTCTTTCCGACGGGCGGATGGGACCAGTACCTCTACGTCGGCTGCAGCCGGCCCTGTTCGGAGGCGCCGGCACGGACCCCGCGCGCTCGGGCTGTTCCCGGGATGGCACCGCCTCACCCCCGACGCCATCGACACCGAAGCGGTCCTGGGTACCCTCCCCGCCGACGGTCTCGTCGAAGGCGTCCGGCAGGACAAAGGAGGGCCAAACACGCACCCTGACCCCGGGCAAGACCACACAACCGTAGGCACCGAGTCCCCCGCGTCCGGAAATGTCACCGGGTGACGAGGAAAGTCACCGTTTCGTTGCAGCGTGTCCGCGTCTACAACCGCCACCCGGGTACACCGGTCTAGTTGGCAGAGATCGCAGTTCAGACTGAGGGGGAGGGTCCGACATGGGGGACATACGCAGACGAGGCGCCATAGCGCTCGGTATCACCGGGCTGGTGGCACCGCTCACTCTGGTGCTGGGCGGCGCTCCGGCGCAGGCGGCCACGAGCTGTACGACACAGGCGGGGCCGTACCAGAAGCAGGTCGAGAAGTTCCTCGGCCGGCCGGTCGACGGGAAGCAGTCCGCCGCCGACTGCAAGGCCATCAAGGCCTTCCAGACCAAGCACGGCATCACACCGAACATCGGCTACGCGGGATCCGTCACCTGGGGCGTGATGGACCTCATGAACAAGCAGAAGGCCGTGGGCACCAAGCCCAACGCGGCCGGCAAGTGCCCGACCAACAAGGGCCGCATCGCCTGCGTCAACCTCACGCTCCAGATCAGCTGGATCCAGGACGGCAGCCGGCTCGTCTACGGCCCGGTCCCGGTGCGCACCGGCCGCGACGGCTACGAGACCCGCACCGGTCTGAAGAAGATCTACTGGCGGGACATCGACCACGTCTCGAACATCTACAACGTGCCCATGCCTTATAGCCAGTTCTTCGACGGCGGCCAGGCCTTCCACTCGGTCAACCTCAGCATGTGGAACCCGCCGGGCTCGCACGGCTGTGTCAACATGACCCCGGCCACCGCCAAGAAGTACTGGTCGCTGCTGAAGAACGGCGACGACGTCTTCGTGTACGGCCGCAAGCCGGGCACCTGACAGAGCCGTGAGCCGGGTAACTGACGAGCAGTCACCCGGCTTGCGTGGCAACGCCGTTACGCGGATGCGTCCCCGAAGTCCGGGATCTCCAGCCTCGCTCCGCCCTGCCGTGCCGAGTCGTGCGCGATGATGCCCGGCAGGGTGTAGCGGGCCGCGACCCACGCGTTCACGCTGGGCAGGGTGCGGGAGTTGACCGCGGTCACGAAGTCGTCCGCCAGGAAGTGGTGGCTGCCCTCGTGGCCGTTGTGCAGGTTGTCGAACTCCCGCGGCAGCCGCGACCGGTCGTGCACCGGCGCCGAGCCGGAGGTGAAGGCGGCACGGAGGTCCGGCGCGATGTGCTGGAGTGACGGATCGTCAGGAGACATGGTGGGCTTGGGCTCCAGCAGCTCGCTGATGTCCTGCACTCCCTTCTTGTCCTGCCAGAAGGCCACTGTCGCCAGCTGCTCCATGCTCGCGTCCGTCCCGAAGAACCGGAAACGCGACTCCCGGATCTGCGAGGGATAGCCCACCCGCCGGAACTCGTTCGTACGGAACGAGCCGCCGCCCGCGACCTCGAACAGCGCTGTGGCGTTGGAGAAGTCGTTGCCGAACTGGCTGACGTCCTTGTCGAAGACCCCGTCCCCGCGCTCGTCGACGACACCGATCGCCGACACGCTCACCGCGTGCGTCTGCCACGCGCCGAGCACCCCGCCCACCGAGTGCGTCGGGTACAGCAGCGGCGGATAGCTTGCGGTGGCCTTCCAGTTGTCGCCGCCGCTGTACTGGTACGCCTCGTAGAACCCCAGATCCATGTCGTGGACGTAGTCGCCCTCGGCGTAGAAGATCCGCCCGAAGGCGCCCTCCGCGATCTGGTTGCGGGCGTGCACGGTCGCCGGGTTGTACTGGCTGGTCTCGCCCATCATGTACGTCAGTCCGGTCGCCTTGACCGCGTCGATGATCGCCGCGATCTCCTCCGTGCTGATCGCCATGGGGACCGCGGAGTACACGTGCTTGCCGGCGCCGAGCCCCTTCAGGACCAGGGGGCCGTGCGTCCAGCGCTGGGTGAAGATCGCGACGGCGTCGACGGCCTTCGATTCCAGCATCGCCTCGTAGGAGGGGAAAGTGCCCGCCAGCCCTTGTTCGGCGACCAGTTGCTCCGCCCGCTCCGGGAGCAGGTCGGTCACATAGACCTCGCTCACGCCCGGGTGGGCCTGGAACAGTCGGGCGAACTGGCCGGAGAACTGGCCTGCTCCGACGATGCCGAGGGAGAACGTCATGGGTGCGTGTCCTTCTCTGACGGGGATTTCCCTGAGCGGAAATCACTGAACGAACATCACTGAACGACCATCACTGGCCGAGAATGAAGTTGATCTGCTTGTTGGTCTTGCTCAGGCCGCTCACCGGTGCGTCGTTGGCGTAGACGTCCTGCATGGCGGGGCGCATCAACGCGTACACGTCCGCCGAGTAGTTGGTGATCGGGAAGGAGAAGGTGGCGAAGTCCTTCTTGTCGGCGACCGGCCGGGTGAAGGCCGTGACGTCGATGCCCTTCTTCTCGTAGGCGGCGACGGCGGCCTTCGTGCCGTCCGGGGTCGCGGGGAAGACGATGCCGTAACTCCCCACCGCCTTCTGGCAGTTGTTCGACGACAGGTAGGTCACCCACTTTCGCGCGCCCGCCTTGTTGTGGGCGTTCTTGGTGATCGAGTCGGCCAGTCCGTTCATCATGGTCGCCCGTTTCCCGGTCGGACCGGTAGGGGTGTAGGCGGTGCCGATCTTGATTCCCTTGGCCGCGGCGTACGTGGAGATCATCCAGGCGCCGTCGAACGCGGTCGCCGCCTTGCCTGCCGCGATCTGCGCGTTGGCCGGGTTGGCGCCGTCGCTGTAGTCCGTGAACGGCGCGAGATAGCCCTTCTTCGCCAGGCCGAAGTACCACTTGACCGTCGACTGGTAGGTCTTGCTGTCGTACTGGAACTTCGTGCCCCAGCGGGTCTTGTCCGTGTAGTTCCAGCCGGCCGAGGCGGTGAAGGGACTCCACGTCGTCTGGCCGTCGGAGTCACCGGCGCCCCCGGTGGCCATGCCGTACACCTTGACGTGGTGCTTGTCGAAGCCCGGTTCGTCGCCCCGTTTGCCGTTCCTGTCGACGGTCAGATGCGCGATGGCCTTCTCGAAGGTGCCGCCGTCCGTCGGGTTCCAGGACAGGCTGTTGAGCTGGTCCGCGCTCAGCCCCGCCGACCTGGCCATCTTCTGGTTGTAGAAGAGGGCGACCGTGTCCCAGTCCTTGGGCGTGCCGTACTGATGTCCGTCCTGGCCCTGCCAGTTGGCGGCGAGACCGGGCTGATAGGCGGACGCGTCGATGCCGAGGTCGTCCAGCGGCTGGAGCACCTTCAGGTCGGCGAACTGGCCGAACTTCTGGATGTGGTCGGTGAACACGTCCGGCTGGGTGCCCGCGATGAAGCTCGCGGTGAGCTTGGTCCAGTAGTCGGCCCAGCCCAACTGGGTGATGCTGACCTTGAGTCCGGGGTTCTGCCGCTCGAAGCCCTTCGCGCAGGCCTGGTAGGCGGGGAGTTGGTTGGAGTCCCACAGCCAGTACGTCACCGTGTCCGAGGACGACCCCACGGAGTCGCCCTTCGCGCAGCCCGTCGTCAGGGACAGCGCGAGCGCCCCGGTCAGTGTCATGACCGTACGAAATCGCATGCCCTGCCCCTTACTTGATTCCGGTGAAGCTGATGGAACTCACGATGCGGCGCGCGAACACCCCGAAGAGCAGGAGCATCGGGAGCGCGGCGATCAGGGTCGCCGCCATCAGGCCCGACCAGTCGTAGCCGGTCTGCGGGGTCTGCGAGCGGAAGATCGCCAGCGCCACCGACAGCACGCGGGAACTGTCGCTGTAGGACACCATCAGCGGCCAGAAGTAGTCGTTCCAGGACGTGATGTACGTCAGCACGCCCAGCGTCAGGACCGGCGTGGACGCCATCGGCAGCAGGACCCGGAAGAACACGCGGATCTTGCCCGCGCCGTCGAGCAGGGCGGCTTCCTCGACCTCGCGCGGGATGTTCATGAAGAACTGCTTGAGGAAGAACACCGCGAACGGCGTCATGAACATCGTCGGCAGCGAGATCCCCAACAGGGTGTCCACGAGCCCGAGTTGCTTGATGAGGACGAAGTTCGGCAGCAGGGTGAAGATCGCCGGCACCATGAGACCGGCGAGGAACAGCCCGAACATGCGGTCCCGGCCGCGCCAGCGGAGCCGGGCGAAGGCGTAGGCGGCCATCGCGGAGAGGAACACCTGGCAGACGGTGATCAGGGTTGAGACGATCACCGAGTTGAGCAGATAGCGCCAGAACTTCAGCCCGCCGCCCGAACCGCCCTGTGCGATCGCCTCCTTGGTCGACTGGAGGCCGAGCGCCCGCTCGAAACCGCCGGTGGTGAAGTCGACCGGCAGCGGGTCCGAGGGGTGGGCGGCGAGACCGGTGTTGGTGGAGAGCGCGGTGCGCAGGATCCAGTAGAAGGGCAGCAGAGTGATCAGCATGATCGCGGTCATCGCGACCCAGGCGGCGACCTTGCCGACGGAGGGCCGGGGCCGGGGCGGCCGTACGATCTCCTGCTGTGCCGTAGGCGTAGGGGTGTTGGGCACGTTGGGCGTGGTGGTCAGGGTGGTCATGTCGACTCCTTCCGGTCAGCCGAGGTCGGTCTGGCCGGCGCGGGTGAGCCGGTACTGGAGGAACGTGATCGCGCTCAGCACGACCAGCAGGGCCACGGACATCGCGGACGCGTAGCCGAACTGGAAGCGCCCGAAGGCGGAGCCGTAGATGTAGTACTGGAGGACATTCGTCGCGTTCGCCGGGCCACCCGCGGTGGTCACCGCGACCGTGTCGAACACCTGGAACGAACCGATCACCGTCATGATCAGCACGACCGCGAGCACCGGCCGCAGCAGCGGCATCGTGATCCGCCAGAACATGCGCCACTCGCTCGCGCCGTCCACCTTCGCGGCCTCGTACATGTCCCCCGGGATGGCCTGCAGTCCGGCGAACAGCAGCAGCGCGGTGTAGCCGACGTGCCGCCACACGTTGATCAGGGCGATCGTCGGGATCGCCCAGGTCTTGTCGGCGAGGAACGGGATGTGGTCGAAGCCGAGCCCGCCGATGATCTCGTTGCCGATGCCGAGCTGGGTGTCGAGGATCCACAGCCAGACGATGCCGGCGACGACGTTCGACATCAGGTACGGCGTCAGCACGATCCCGCGCAACAGGGCGGACTGGGTGAGCCGTTGGAGCAGCACGGCGATGGCGAGGGCGGCCACCGTCTGGATGCCGATGTTGATGAGCACGTACTCGACGGTGACCTTCAACGACGACCAGAAGATGGGGTCGTGGACCATCCGGTCGTAGTTGTCGAGGCCCACCCACTTCGCCGGGGTCAGCAGGTTGTAGCGGGTGAAGCTCAGATAGATACCCCGCAGGGTCGGCCAGAGCAGGAAGACCAGGAAGCCCAGCAGGGCCGGGGCGATGAAGACCGCCGCCAGCCGACCGTCGCCGCTGTCTTCACGGGCCCGCGGCCGACGGGTCGGGGGACTGCTTGAGGCGATGGTCATCTGGAGACTCCCTTGTCTACGACGGCTCGTCCTCGGGCCACTTACTTTCGCCACGAAAGAATCAAGGCGTCAATAGCCGTGCAGGGATCTTTTCTGTGCGGGATAGTGGCCGTAGAATGGCCCTGTTACTTCCAGAGGAAAAGAAACCTCGGCGAGGGAAACCTTGTGGGAGTGTGACCCTCATGACCACACGTGCCGCCAGCTGGCAGCCGCTGAGCCCCGGTGAACGCTCCGTCGCGATCGAGGTGCTCGTCCACGGCCCCCTGTCGCGCACCGACCTCGCGCGCCGGCTCGACCTCTCGGCGGGCAGCCTCACCCGCCTCACCAAGCCGCTGACCGAATCCGGCCTGCTGGTCGAGGTCCCCGACGGCGGCGGCCCGGCCGAGGTCCGCCAGGGCCGCCCCTCCCAACCCCTCGACGTGGTCGCCGAGTCGCGCACGTTCGTCGGGTTCAAGGTCACCGAGGACATGGTCTACGGCGTCGTCACCACCCTCAGGAGCGAGATCGTCGCCCGCCTCGACCGGCCGCTCACCACCCACGATCCCGCCCAAGTGGCCGATCTGCTGGGCGAGATGACCGGTGAACTCACCGCCCGGTTCCCCACGCTCACCGGCATCGGTGTCGGTGTCGGCGGACTCGTCCAGGACCGTGCCGTGGTGGGGGAGTCGGCCTTCCTCCAGTGGAGCGACGTCCCGCTGGCCCAACTCGTCGAGGAGCGCACCGGGTTGCCGGTCGTCGTCGAGAACGACGTGGCCGCCCTCGTCGAGGCCGAGACCTGGTTCGGCGCAGGACGCGGCCTGGACCGTTTCGTCGTCCTCACCATCGGCGCGGGCATCGGCTACGGCCTCGTCCTCGGCGGCAAGCGGGTGCCGTACGCCGAGGAGGACCGCGGGTTCGGCCGTCACTGGATCCTGAACCCCAACGGCCCGGTCACCCCCGCCGGTCAACGCGGCAGCGCCGTCTCGCTGTTGACCATCCCCAGCATCCGCTACCAGATCCGCGCCGCCACCGGACTCGACCTGACCTACGAGGAGATCCTCGCCCGCGCCGCCGCCGGTGAGCCCATGCCCGCCCGCGTGATCGACGAAGCCGCCAGCGCGCTGGGCACGTTGGTCGCCCAGATCGCCAACTTCGTGCTCCCGCAGAAGATCCTGCTCGCCGGAGAGGGCGTCGGCCTGATCGACGTGGCCGGCAAGACGGTGGACGACACGCTCCGCGCCCACCGGCATCCGCTGGCCGCCCCGCTCGACGTGGAGACGAAGGTGTCCGACTTCCACGACTGGGCGCGTGGCGCGGCGGTGTTGGCGATCCAGGTGCTGGTGCTGGGTGTGGCCGAGGTGTGAATTGCGTTACAGGGCTTGACAGATGACGTGATCAGTAACACGGTCCGATATGTCCGGTTAGCTCGCGATTACTCACATCGCCTTCACCTTCGGCGACGTATGCTTCACACCATGTCCACCAGTGTTGAATCAGCCACCGAGCGATCGGCAGCCGAGGTCAACGAGGAGATCAGGGCCCTGTGGCACCGATCGGGCGGGACACTGAGCGTCGAGCAGCGCGAGGAGTACCGACGGCTTGTGATGGAGTGGGCCGCCGCGGCTCCGCAGCCGGCTGAGGCGGCCTGAGCGCCGCCGCTGTCGACCGACGCAGGTGTCGTTGTCGTTGTCGGTATCGCGCCGCCCGGCCTTCCTCGTGACCCCGGTCCAGCCGGCCGAGCCCCTGTCGACCCGACCGACCCGATCACTCCCGTCGAACATCCTTGAGTGATCAGCCCCACATCGCCGAGTAGTGCCGCTGGAAGGCCTTGCGGTCCTGCTCGGCGCGGATCCAGCGCGTCGCCACCAGCGCGATCAGACTTCCCGCGATGACCAGCAGGCCGGGACCCACGTTCTTCGGGTCCGTGAGCCGGGCCGCCAGCGTCGTCGACCCGGACGCCGCGGTGTTCGTCGCGGGAGCGGAGGTCCCGGGCGTGGCCGCACCGGCGGCTGCCCCGCTGCCGGCTGCCGAGGCGGACGGTGCGGGCGAGGCGGCCGTCTTCGGCGCCACCAGCAGCTTCACGTTCAGCGCGGCCAGCGCCTTGGTCAGCGGCTGGAAGAACGTCGTACCGCCCGCCGTGCAGTCACCGCTGCCGCCCGACGTCACGCCCAGCGCGATGCCGTTGGCGAACAACGGGCCGCCGCTGTCGCCCGGTTCGGCACACACCGTGGTCTGGATGAGACCAGTGACCGTGCCCTCGGGGTAGTTCACCGTCGCGTTGAGCGCGGTCACCTCGCCGTCGTGCAGCCCGCTGGTGCTGCCGCTGCGGAACACCTTCTCGCCCACGGCCGCGTCGGCCAGGCCCGTGATGGTCACGCCGCTGCCGTTGCCGATCGCGACGACGTCCGCGCCGTCGCCCGCCGAACCGCTCGCGTACTGCACCAGGGAGAAGTCGCTGCCGGGGAAGTTGTCGGAGACCGTCTTGCCCAACTGCTGGTCACCCTGGTTGTTGGCGAACCAGATGGACCCGACCGGTCCGCAGTGCCCGGCCGTGAGGATGAAGTCGTTCGTCCCGTCGGTCACGTTGAAGCCCGCCGAACAACGCCCGCCGGTCGACAGGATGGGCTGCGCGCCATTGATCCGGGTCGTGAACTTGCCCTCTGTGCGCTGCATCTGGACCGAGGCGCCGATGCCGGTCGCGACCTTCGTCATCGCGTTCCAGCCGGCGGCGGACACGCTGCTGTCGGCCTCCACCAGCACCCTGTTGTTCCGGTAGTCCATCGCCCACGCGGTGCCCGGCACCTTGGGCGCCGAACTCAGCGTCGTGGCGGCCGAGTTCAGCACGTTCATGCTGTACCGCACGACCTTCGCCTCGGCGCCCGCCGTCGTCACCTCGGCCGCCGTCTTCGCATCGGTCACCGCGACGACCGTACGGCCGCCCGCATCGACCCAACTGCCCGCCGTACGGGCCGAACCGAGCTTCGCCACCAGGGCGGAACCCTTGTCCGCGGGTGTCTGTGGCGCGCTGAGCGTGGCGGCGGACGTGCCGGAAGAGTCACTGGCCATGGCCGCCTGGGTGACCATGGCACCTCCCAGCAGGAGTCCGCCGACGGCCGCCAACCGTGTAACTCGCCGGATGACCCGTCGTCGTGCGTGCCTCATGCTTGGCTCCCGAACCCCGAACGTGCGGTGCGACACCGCGGGACCCTCCGGTCGTTGAGTGCCCTTCCTCCATACGTGGCCCGGCGCTCCCGTGTTCACCCGACGGAAGATCGGCTTCAGCACTCGCGACCAACGAGCGGTCTACACGGCCGAGTTGGCCTCGGCGATACCCAGCCGGAGCCCGCTGCCCTCGTCGCCCCAGACGGAATCCGTGCCGACGTACGGGCGCAGCAGCGTCGTGAGGGCCGGGTCGCCGCGGCCGTTCAGCTCGTCCGAGGCGAGCTTGCGGGCGATGCCGGCGAGGAAGTCGGCCAGCTGCACCCGCGCGTCGGACCGGGCGGCGACGAGCTGTACGTTGCTCAGCGGGGCCGACTCCATGATCCAGGCGATCCGTTCCGGGGTGAGCAGGTTCTGCCGGTCGTGCACCAGCCGCACGGACCGGCCCCCGGCGAGCCAGTACCGGGCCGTGCTGACGATCGCGGGGAGCAGCGGATTGAGGACGGGGAACAGCACCGGTGAGTTCCGCATCCGCTCCCGGTACGACTCCGCGCGCGACCGGGCCGCCGCGAGCCGTCCCACGATCACACCCGCGGTCGTACCGGAGTACTCGTCGCGCAGTGCGTCGACCGTGCGGAAGAAGACGTCGGCGGGGACGGTCGCCGCCGCGTCGTTCCTGACCCGCAGCAACCGGTTGGAGGCGGCGAGGAACTCCCGCCATTCCCGCTCGCCGAAGGTCCGAGGGCCCTCCCGGAACAGGGTGACCGCCTCGGTGCCGTCGCCCTCCCCGTCGAGGAGCAGGTCTACGGCGCGGTCCACGACGAAGAACGTCTTCTCGGTCAGATGCACATGGGCGTTCCCGTCCCGCAGCGGCCCGGCGGGGCCGAGGAACGACTCCAGTACGTCCCGGTGTCTGTCCCGCAGCAGATGGTTCGCCTTGTACTCCTCCGCGGGCGAGCGGATCCGGCGCCGTATCTCCTGCACGTACCCGGCGGCCGTCTCCACGGGGAGCCGCACACTCGCATGGGCGAAGACGTCCGTGTTCCCGCCGGTGAGGTTCTCGCCGTCCGAGCCGGACTCGTCGCAGGCGATCTCCGTCAGGGCGCCGTTCTCAGGATTCCCGGTCACCGCACATCCCCCTATCTTGTGCCTCATGACCAGCATCCCGCAGGACACGTCCGGCGAACCGAATCCCCTGCGCGCCCTCACCCTCGACCGCCTGCGCCGTCGTACGAGCATGAAGTGGCGCACGTATCCGGAGGACGTGCTCCCGGTGTGGGTGGCCGAGATGGACGTGCCGCTCGCCGAACCGGTGGTCCGCGCGGTCACCGACGCGCTCGCGCTCGGAGACACCGGCTATCCCGCCGGTACGGACTACGCGGAGGCGCTGGCCGGGTTCGCGGAGAAGCGGTGGGGCTGGGGCGGGCTCGCCGTCGAGCGCACGCGGATCGTGCCGGACGTCATGCTGGGCGTCGTCGAGATGCTCCGGCTGGTGACCGGTGCCGGTGACGCGGTGGTGGTGAATCCGCCCGTGTATCCGCCGTTCTTCCAGTTCGTGGAGCACATGGACCGGCGGGTGGTGGGCGCGCCGATGGGGGTGGATCTGCGGATCGACTTCGGCGCGCTGGAGGACGCGTTCCGGCGGGCGGTCGAGGGTGGGCGACGGGCCGCGTATCTGCTCTGCAGCCCGCACAACCCGACCGGTACGGTGCACACCGCTGAGGAGTTGGCCGATGTCGCCGCCCTCGCAGAGCGGTACGGGGTGCGGGTCGTGGCCGACGAGATCCATGCGCCGGTCGTGGCCGCGGGCGTGACGTTCGTGCCGTATCTGAGTGTGCCGGGTGCGGAGAGCGGTCTGTCGCTGATGTCGTCGTCGAAGGCCTGGAACCTGGCCGGCCTCAAGGCCGCCCTCGCTGTCGCGGGGCCCGCATCGGCCGCCGACCTGGCCCGGCTTCCGGAGGAGGTCGGCCACGGTCCGAGTCACGTCGGCGTCATCGCCCACACGGCCGCGCTGCGCGACGGTACGGCGTGGCTGGACGCGCTGTTGGCCGGCCTCGACGACAACCGGCGGCTCCTCGCGGACCTGCTCGCGGAGCATCTGCCGGCGATCGGCTACCGGCCCGCCGAGGCTACGTACCTCGCCTGGCTCGACTGCCGGGCGCTCGGCCTCGGTGATGATCCGGCGGGGGTCTTTCTGGAGCGGGGCCGGGTGGCGCTGAGCCCCGGAATCGACTTCGGGACCGGGGGAGTCGGGCATGTACGGCTGAATGTGGCGACGTCGCCGGAGGTGATTGCCGAAGCGGTACGGCGGATGGGGGTGGCGCTGGGCTGAGCGGGGT